>CAXBNO010000340.1:0-4371 GCA_963976775.1 uncultured Kordiimonadales bacterium | reverse complement strand
ATCGCGCGCGCGTTTTTCAGTCAGATGACAAGCTGGAACCGGCGATGATGCGGCCGGACAAGGAACTGGCAGCCCCGCCCTCGCGCTTTGCCAATGCCGGGCGGATGAACGCCAAAGGGATCTCGGTCTTCTATGGCGCCACGTCGGTTGATACCGCTCTCGCCGAAGTGCGTCCGCCGGTCGGCAGCCAGGTCGCGGTGGCGCAGTTCGAATTTATCCGTCCCCTAAAGCTGCTCGATTTGACCGCGCTCAGCGATCTGCACGAGTCAGGCAGCATCTTCGATACAGGTTACGCCTATCGTCTTGGCCGGATGATGTTCCTGCGCAAATTGAGCAGCCGGATCGCCCGCCCCGTCATGCCGGACGACCAGGAGTCCGAATATCTCCCGACGCAGGCAGTCGCAGATTTCCTCGCCACCGAGGGAAAGGTGCCGCTCGACGGTATCCTGTTCCCTTCGGTACAGGTCGATGGCGCCGGGCTGAACGTTGTCCTCTTTCACAAGGCATCGCGCTGCAAAGAACTCGATATTCCCGACGGCACGGAAATCAGCGTACACACCTATATGTCCTCCGAAGACGGGCCGGAACCGGACTACACGGTCTATGAAGAGGTTCCGCCCGACAAAGAGCCGGAAAAAGACAAACCCTTCAGTCCTTTTGAGATCTCTCACCTGCAATGGCCGGATTTGTCAGACTATGACGATCGCCCGGAAACCCTTACTGTTAAAGCTGATTCCATGACTGTGCATATCGTCAATGCCGTCAAGTTCAGCACGGATAATTTCAAGGTGCGGCGCCACCGCTCGCAAAGGGTCAATCCCGGTTTCTGATGGCGCGCTGGGGCGCCGACTTTCCTTTCAGAAGGGGTCAGGGAAGCCCTTGTCATTCAACAATTGCGCATAAAGGTCCAAAAAGTCCCGCATTACTGCCATTGGTGGCTCGCGGGGTTGTAGGTCGAGATTGGTATGTTTGCCGTTCGCGACAGATAGATGATGCTGGCCAAGCACTGTTCTGAATAACCTGGGAATATCGAAACAGCCGTGCCGGACGTCAGGCCCGCCTGTTGGTTCGGAGATCCAGGTCCGTGAACTGTTTCCTGAAACGTCCCGTTCCGGAAACCCGCGACCGACGATTTCCCGCAATGCTCACTGGCCCGAACAGCGTCCCGCGCAGTCTGGCAACAGAGGCGTTTTCGGCCATGCCTCTGACCGCTCCTATCGCACCAGGGCAAAGACCAGACAGTCGCGCGGCGTGTCGGACAGGTTCGGGAACATGGCGAAACGTTTCAGGCCGCCTTCCCGCGCCATTCCGGCCTTTTCCAGGACGCGGGCAGAGGCCTTGTTCTCCGCCTCACAAATGGCACTGACACGCCAGGTTCCGGGCAGGGCAATAGTGTGGGTCAGCAGGCATTGCAGCGCCTCGGTCATGACGCCCCGGCCATGCCAGGCGCGCGCGAGGACGAAGCCGACCTCCGCCGCATGGCCAACGAAGGCGATGCCGATGCAGCCAAGCGGCCTGTCAGGTGCCGACCGCTCCGTGATCATGAAGGCCTGCTCGCCCTCGCCGGTTCGCCAGGCCCGTTCATAGCGTTCGAGCAGTTCGACGGTCGTCGCAATCGACGGGTGCGGTCGCCAGCTCAGGTACCGCGTGACCTCGATGTCGGTGGCCCAGCCATTGAAGATCGCTTCGGCGTCGGCAGCCACATGCCGACGCAGCACAAGACGCGCTGTCTCAAGCCGGTCGGGCAGCGGTGCGGATCGCATGACCTGATACTCCGGAGTGGTCAGTCGCCCGCAAGGGCCTTCACTCGAATCCAGGCGGTACGTGGCAGCCGCCGAAGGCATCTTCGATCAGGCCGGCGAAGCGGATGGTGGTGAGGTCGCCCATCCAGGGGCCGATGATCTGGACGCCGACGGGCAGGCCGGTGGTGCCGCCCGGACCCAGCGGGGCGACGGTGCCGGGCAGGTAGGTGGCACCCGAGATTCCGGCCCAGAAGAGCTGGTCGTTGTATTCGACCTCATGGCCGTTGACCGTGATCATGCGGTGCTCGCGCGGAATGCTCTCCTCCCGCGGGAAGGCGGCGGAGGCGGCGGCGGGGCAGAGCAGCAGGTCATAGTCCCGGAAGAAGGTGTTCCACTGGTCGCGGTAGCCATAGCGGCGGCGGTCGGCGGCGGCCCATTCGTAGTAGGACTCGGTCGCGGCCTTGATGTTCATGCCGTTGTAGCTGCGGTCGTCGTCGGCGATGCCGGGACGCTGCGCCAGCCAGCCGTCGAAGACTTCCTTCGGCAGGCGGCTGTGGGTGACGGGGCGGAACAGGCGGAAGTAATCCTCGTGATACTGCAGCCAGTCGACCTCGAACGGGTCACGCTCGTCCACCGTGACACCCGCCTTGCGCAACTGGTCGGCCAGGGTGAGCAGCTTTGCCTTCACCTCCTCGTCCACCTCGGAGGCCGGGGAGTCGAGCATCAGCGCCACGCGGAAATCACCCAGGTCATCCTTCTTTGGCTGCGGCAGGGTCAGGTGCCAGCCCTCCCCATAGACCGGGTCGGCCCCGGCGACGGCCAGCAATGCGGCCTCCAGGTCGGCGGCGGACCGGGCCAGCGGGCCGCAGACGGCCACGTCGCTGGGCTGGTTCGACGCCACCTTGCCATGGCCGCGCGGGGGCACGATGCCCCAGGTCGGCTTGTGCCCGAAGACACCGCAGTAATGCGCCGGGTTGCGGATGGAGGCGCCAATGTCGGAGCCGAACTCCAGCCCCGTCAGCCCCGCCGCCAGCGCCGCCGCGGAACCGCCCGACGATCCGCCCGGCGTGCGCTCCGGGTTCCAGGGGTTGCCGGTGCTGCCATAGACACCGTTGTAGGACTGCCAGTCGGTCAGGTTCAGCGGCACGTTGGTCTTGCCGAAGACCACTGCACCCTGGCGCTTGATCCGCTCCACCACGACAGCGTCGGCGGTGGCGATATTGCCGATGTAGTCGGTGTCGCCCCAGGTGGTCTGCAGGCCGGTGACGTTGTAGCTCTCCTTCACCGTCATCGGCACGCCGTGGAAGGGGCCCAGGCGATAGCCGCGCCGGTTGAGCTGGTCCAGCCCCGCCGCCGCCTCCCGCGCCGCCGCATAGTCCGTTGCGATGACGGCGTTGATGGCCGGGTTCAGCCGTTCCGTCCGGTCGATGAAGACTTCCAGCATCTCCGCCGCGCTGGTCTCGCCATCGCGGATGGCGGCGGCAATCTGCAACGCCGAAGCGTGGTGCAAGGCTCTGGTCCCCATGGTCTTCATCCCTCCCGGATTGTCCTGGTCGCTTCTCGCTGCACCGGCCCACTCCCCCACCCGGCCACCCACAGCAGTATCCTTGATGGGTGGCCGGGTGGGGGAGTGGGCCGGTGTCGCTGCCACTAACGATACTCGGGCTGATCATAGGGTCGATTGTCGGCGGAGGGTATGCGCGACGTGCCGGGAACGGATGCACAAACATGACGTTTGCCTATGGCAGCCCTGCATCTGTCTTGTCTTTGGCCCGGCAGAAATCATGTTACAGTGCGATCAAGTGTGTTCTGAACATGATGTATCGACCGGGAGGATTTGACGATGGCGTCAGGAATTCGTGACAAGGTAGCCATTCTGGGGATGGGCTGCTCCAAGTTCGGTGAGCGCTGGGACTGCGACGCCGAAGACCTGATCATGGAAGCCTATGAGGAATGCGTGAAGGATGCGGGGATCGAGACCTCGCAGATCGACGCCGCATGGTTCTCCACGGCGATCGAGGAAGTGCATGTCGGCAAGTCCGCCGTGCCGCTGTCCGTCGCGCTGCGCCTGCCCTACATCCCGGTCACCCGTGTCGAGAACATGTGCGCCTCCGGCACCGAAGCCTTCCGGGGCGCGGTCTATGCCGTGGCCTCCGGCGCCGCCGACATCGCGCTGGCCGTTGGTGTCGAGAAGCTGAAGGACACCGGTTACGGCGGCCTGCCGCAGCGTGGCCGCGGCCCCCTGAACGACATGATCAACCCGAACGCCTCCGCGCCCGGCAACTTCGCGCAGCTCGCCACCGCCTACCGCCAGAAGCATGGCGTGCAGGCCCAGGACCTGAAGCGCGGCATTGCCCAGGTTTCGGTGAAGAGCCACGAGAACGGGGCCAAGAACCCGAAGGCGCATCTGCAGAAGGCCGTGACCATGGAAACGGTGCTGAACGCGCCGATGATCGCGGAGCCGCTGGGCCTGTTCGACTGCTGTGGCGTGTCCGACGGTTCCGCCGCCGCCATCGTCACCACGCCGGAGATCGCGCGCAAGCTCGGCAAGAAGGATCTGGTGACCGTGAAGGCGCTGCAGCTCGCCGTCTCCAACGGTACCGAGTCCTCGCACAGCTCCTGGGACGGG
>CAXBNO010000339.1:0-4374 GCA_963976775.1 uncultured Kordiimonadales bacterium | reverse complement strand
AAGGGCGAGGACCCGGCCACGACCAGCATGTGGCGCGTCGATCCCGATGGTTCGATCCATGAGGCCGCGACGGACCTGTTCTTTCCGAACGGCACCGTCATCACGCCGGATGGGGGCATGCTGATCGTCGGCGAGACCTTTGGCAATCGCCTGACGGCCTTCGACCGCAGTCCGGACGGAAGCCTGTCGAACAAGCGCATGTTCGCCGATACGCCGGGCGTTTTTCCGGACGGTATCTGCCTGGATGCGGAGGGCGCGATCTGGGTGGCGGACCCGCGTGGTCGTCGTGTCGTCCGTGTGCTTGATGGCGGACGCATTGTCGAGGAGGTGCCGCTGGTTGATCGGGGCGCCTATGCCTGCATGCTTGGCGGGCCGGAAAGGCGACACCTGTTCGTGATCACCAATCAGGACAGCGGTCCGGAGATCATCGGCAAGGGGCTTGGGCAGATCGAGGTGATGGAGGTCGGGGTGCCTGGCGCGGGCCTGCCCTGACGCTTCTTTACTTCGCGCCGATCCTGGGTTCCTCACCTTTCAGCAGCCGGGCGATGTTGGCGCGGTGCTTCATGAAGATGAAGGCGGCCAGCAGGATCGCCAGTTCCATGCGCAGATGGTCGTACCAGTAGATGGCATAGACGGGCGTCAGGGCGGCGCAGGCAAGCGCGGCCAGTGACGAATAGCGGAAGATGACGGCGACCAGCACCCAGGTCGCGCAGGCTGCGGCACCGACGAGGGGATGCATGGCCAGTGCGATGCCCAGGAAAGTCGCCACGCCCTTGCCGCCCCGGAAGCCGAGGAAGATGGGGAACAGGTGGCCCAGAAAGGCGGCGATCGCTGCCAGCACTGCCCCGTTCACCCCAAGGAAATGGTCGGCCAGCAGCACCGCCACCGCGCCCTTTCCCGCGTCGAGCACCAGGGTTGCCGCCGCCAGATCCTTGCGCCCCGTGCGCAGCACATTGGTGGTGCCGATGTTGCCTGACCCGATCTTGCGCACATCACCCAACCCGGCGAAACGGGTCAGCAGCAGTCCGAACGGTATCGATCCGATGAGATAGGCCACGGCAACGACCGGCAGGAACCAGCCCGGCGCCGCAAGGATCTGCGTGATGACAATGAAGAGGTCGGAATACATTCCTGAGCCTTTCCGGCGGGTCTGCTCACGGACGGCGAACGGAGTGGCAGCATCCCACCACTTGCCGCCGAAAGTCCACCACGCCGGTCCGGTGCAGCCTCAGTAGCTGCGCGGCAGGCCCAGTTTCCGCTCCGCGATGAAGTTCAGGATCATCTGCATCGAAACAGGCGCGATGCGTGAGATCATGACTTCGCGCATCAGCCGTTCCACATGATATTCCTTGGCATAGCCCATGCCGCCATGGGTCAGCACCGCCTGTGTTGCCGCCTTGAAACCGGCTTCCGCGCCCAGATACTTCGCCGCATTGGCCTCCGCGCCGCAGGGCAGTCCCCGGTCGTAGAGGTCAGCGGCCTTCATGCACATCATGTAGGCGGCTTCCAGCTCGGCCCAGTTGACGGCCAGCGGATGCTGGATCGACTGGTTCATGCCGATGGGGCGACCGAAGACGACGCGTTCCTTGGCATACTCCACCGCACGTTCCAGCGCCTGCTGGCCGATGCCGATGCCTTCGATGCCGACCAGGATGCGTTCCGGGTTGAGGCTGTGCAGCAGATAGTAGAAGCCCTTGCCTTCCTCCCCGATCAGGTCTTCCTTCGGGACCGGCAGTCCGTCGATGAAGACAGCGTTCGAATCCACCGACTTGCGGCCCATCTTCGGAATCACCCGCGCCTCGATATAGTCGCGGTTGAAGTCGGTGTAGAACAGGCTGATGCCGTCGGTGGACTTGGCACAGTCCTCCTTGGCCGTTGTCCGGGCCAGCAGCAGGATCTTGTGCGCTTCCTGCGCGGTGGAGGTCCACATCTTCCGGCCATGAATGACATAGCCCGTGTCCGTGCGCTCCGCCCGCGTCTTGATGCTGGTGGTGTCGAGCCCGGCATCCGGCTCCGTCACGCCGAAACAGGTGATCTGCTCGCCGCGGATCAGCGGTGGCAGATGGCGCTGCTTCTGCTCCTCCGTCCCCATGACAACGATCGGGTGCGGGCCGAAGATGTTGATGTGGACAGCGGAGGCTGCGCTCTGTGCGCCGGGCGTCTGCGCAATTGTGTTCATCATGATCGCGGCTTCCTTCACGCCGAGACCCGAACCGCCATATTCCTCCGGCATCGCGATGCCGAGCCAGCCGCCGTCGGCCATGGCCTTGTGGAATTCATAGGGAAACTTGCCGGTCTCGTCGCGATCCAGCCAGTAGGCATCGTCGAACGGTTCGCAGGCCTTGCGCACCGCATCGCGGATCGCTTCCTGCTCCTCGGTCATTCTGAAATCCATCGTGTCCTCCCCAGATCCCTGTAACCACGCAACTCCTGTCCGGCCCGTCGGATGATGTGCCGACGCGGCGAACGAATGTTCGCCAGTCTAGCGCGCGATCAGGCGTGCAAGAAAGATGAATGGTACACCACCGACGATCAGGATTGCCGCACCCGAGTAATACAGCGCCGCATAGCTGTCACCCGCTTCCTGAATGAAGCCGCCTATCCATGCACCAAGACCGCCGCCAGCGCCACCCGCCGCCAGCATGAAACCGTAGATGCGCCCGAACGCAGGCCCCTGAAACAACCGTGATGCAATGGACGAGATCATGGGGCCGCGACTGCCCAGTGTCAGCCCGAGGCACACGATCGAGCCATAGAGCACGATGCTGTTGAGGTCGCCCGCCAGTGACAGGAATCCGGCATAGGCCAGCAGGGTCAGGGCATAGGAAAGCGTTGATGCGGGCAGCACGCCGAAGCGATCCCCCAGAAAGCCGAAGCCGATCATGCCGACCGGGGCCAGGGCACCGGTGATGCCATAGAGGCTGGCGGCGTCCAGCGGCGGGATGTCCACCGTCTGGAAATAGTCCACCTGCTGTGTAACCGCGACATAGACCCCGGCCCCCGTGGTGGCGTAGATCCAGGCCAGCCCCCAGAAGTACCAGGTTGCCATCGCGGCCTTCAGGGACGTGATCTGCTGGCGCGCACCGGGCTTGGCCGACCGGGTCACACCGCGGTTCGCGACCTCCGTACTGCCCGCAAGGAACCGGTTCCAGGGGGCGAAGAGGACAACCGGCAACACGATGGCGAGACCGATGACGGCCAGCCAGCGATAGGCCAACTGCCAGCCGAGTTCGTCGATCAGAAGCTGGGACACCGGGGAGAACACCAGAACGCCGATCCCCATCGACGAATGCACCAGCCCGAGTGCGGCGGCGCGGCGGCGGTCGAACCAGCGGCTGACCAGTGCGGCATGGGTCACATTGCCCAGCATGGCGCCAGCGGTACCGACGGCGACACCGTGGCCGAGATAGAAGCTCCAGAGACCTGCATCGGTGCTGGCCAGCAGCATGCCGCCAACCATCATTGCCGTACCGCAGAGATAGACGGTGCGCGGTCCGTGGCGGTCGAAGATCCAGCCCGCCAGCGGTGCGCCCAGGCCCCAGCAGGTCATGGCAATGGCATAGATGGCGGTCAGTTGGTCCCGGTCCCAGTCGTGGCTCTGGTCCAGCGGCCGCAGAATGACGACAAAGCTGTCGAACATCCCGCGGGCAACCATGCCAAGGATGAAACAGAACAGCAGGACACCGACAGCGTCCCACGCGCTGGCACCGCCGGATGACGGTCGTGCTGATCCCCGCGCCATCTCCCTGAAACGCTCCGGTTCGTCAGATGCCAAGGGCTGGTTTCAGGGCACGCATCACTGCTGTCGGTTGCTCCATCATCATCATGTGACCGCAGTCGGGGATGACGGTGGCATCTGCACCCTTGATCAGGTTGGCGAGCTTGCGCCCGACCTTGGCGGGGGTCATGTTGTCGTTGGCACCAAGGATAAGGTGCGCCGGGCAGGTCACGGCCGCCGCCGCTGCCTCTCCGCCATCATAGGCATTGCAGATCGCGAGATGGCGGTGCATCACGCCGTGCGCCGCCTGCTGCACCACCCGCGTATCGGCACCGACCATCCACAGACCCGGGACCTGGAAGCCGCCGATATGCGCGCGCCGGGCATGGGCCCAGTCGTTCATCAGGCCGATGGCGAGGGGCAGGTTGCTGTCCGCCGCCTCCAGGAAGGCATCGTTGACGGCCATGGGATAGCCGACCCCCATCAGCACCAGTCGGCTCACCCTGTCGGGATTGTGCCCCGCCGTCTCCAGCGCGATCAGCGCACCCATCGAATGACCGACCAGCGCCGCCTTCTTCACCCCCAGCGTATCCAGTACGCGGATCAGCCAGTGCGATGCGTCGTGGATCGATTCCGGCAGGTCACCTGTGGACATG
>CAXBNO010000338.1:0-4378 GCA_963976775.1 uncultured Kordiimonadales bacterium | reverse complement strand
CGGCCTCGGCAGCCTCTGGGGCAGTTTCTTCGGGGCGCTGATCTATGGCCTGGTGTTTCCGTTCAACCAGCTGGCGTCGGAGGCGGGGGGGACGTTCTTCGGCCATGCCTTCTGGCAGGTCTTCCTGGCAGGTATCGCCCTGTTCGTGATCGCGAACCTGCAGGGGCAGCGGGTGCGCTTCGGTTGGGTCTGGCTCCGCGCCTATGTCGTCGTCGGGGCCTTCGGCTTCGGGCTGCCGATGGCGCTGCTGACCTTCGTCGGCCCCAACCTGCCCACCGCGATTGTCTCGCTGGTGCTGGCGCTGTCGCCGACCTGCACCTATCTGGCCAGCATCCTGTGCCGCATCGACCGCCTGTCGGCCTTTGGCATCGTCGGCATCCTGCTCGGCTTCGCCGGTGTCGCGGTGGTGCTGGCCCCGGACAGCGCCATGCCCGGCACCGACGCGGTGACATGGTTCCTGCTGGCGCTGATCGTGCCGGTGTTCCTGGCCATCGCCAATATCTCCGCCGCGCTGCTGCGGCCGCCGGAGGTGACATCGACGGTGATGGGTGCCGGGTTCCTGCTGGGTGCGGCACTGTCGCTGCTGCCGCTGATGCTGCTGTTCAACCAGACCTATCTGCCGCTGGAGGCGGCCATCCTGGTCCCCACCCTGGGCTCGGCAGCGGTGAACGCGGTCTTCATCATCCTGTTCGCGGAACTGGTACGGCGCTGGGGGCCGACCTTCTTCGCCCAGTTCAACTATCTGGCCGTGGTCGCCGCCATCGGCTGGGCCGCGATCTTCTTCGGCGAACAGCCCGGCATCCACTCCCTGATCGCCCTGGCCCTGATGGCCACCGGCGTGATGATCTCGGAACTGCGCCACCGGAAGGGATAGGGGGGCCTGTTCGAGGATAAGTTCCGCCTCTCCTGAATCGCTTGCCGACCCCGGCCTGCCCTCGCCCCCTCCAGCTATGCAGGACAAGCGTGGCCGGAATGGCCGTGGGGGCCGTGACATCGCGACGAAGCCGTTTATGCTCCGCCGATCATTGACGATGTTTCAACTTGAACAAGGGGGAGGATACCTATGGTCGCGATGTTCGAACAATCAGACCTGTCACGTGATCTGGCCGAACGCATTCAGGCGTTCATGGACGAGCACATCTTGCCGAACGAACAGCTCATGGATGACCAGCTCGCCGAGGGCGATCGCTGGCAACCGATCCAGAAGTCCGAGGAACTGAAGGCGATCGCCAAGTCCCAGGGGCTTTGGAACCTGTTCCTGCCGGAGAATCCCTATGGTTTCTCCATGTCCAACCTGGACTATGCGCCGCTGTGCGAGATCATGGGCCGTTCGCGCTACGCCTCGGAGATCTTCAACTGCTCCGCGCCCGACACCGGCAACATGGAAGTGCTGGCCCGTTACGGCACCAAGGAGCATCAGGAGAAGTGGCTGAAGCCGCTGCTGGATGGCGAGATCCGCTCCGCCTTCGCGATGACGGAGCCGGAGGTTGCCTCCTCCGACGCCACCAACATCGCCTGCCGCATCGAGCGTGACGGCGACGAATATGTCATCAACGGTCGCAAGTGGTGGACCTCCGGAATCGGCGATCCGCGCTGCAAGGTGCTGATCCTGATGGGCAAGACCGACCCGGACAACCCGGACCGCCACAAGCAGCAGTCCATGATCCTGGTGCCGCGCGATGCCAAGGGCGTGACCGTGAAGCGGATGCTGCCGGTGTTCGGCTATGACGATGCACCGCACGGCCATGGCGAGGTGCTGTTCGAGAACGTGCGCGTGCCCGCCACCGACATCCTGCTGGGTGAAGGCCGAGGCTTCGAGATCGCCCAGGGGCGGCTTGGCCCGGGACGTATCCATCACTGCATGCGCTCCATCGGCGTCGCCGAGCGTGCGCTGGAGCTGACCATCAAGCGCCTGAAGTCCCGCGTGGCCTTCGGCAAGCCGGTGATCGAGCAGTCGGTCTGGCGGGAGCGGATCGCGGAGGCGCGGATCATGATCGATCAGTGCCGCCTGCATGTGCTCTACACCGCCTGGAAGATGGACACGGTCGGCAACAAGGAAGCCCGCAAGGAAATCGCGGGTATCAAGGTCTCCGTGCCGAACATGGCCTGCAAGGTCACCGACTGGGCCATCCAGTCCCATGGTGCCGGCGGTGTCACCACCGACTTCGGTACGGCGAACATGTACGCCCACCAGCGCACCCTGCGCCTGGCGGACGGCCCGGACGAGGTGCATCGTGACCAGCTCGCCCGCCTCGAGATCCGTCGCTGGAACTGACCTGACGAACCTGCGCTGTCCCTGGGGCGGCGCAGTCTTCGCCAGCCGAAATGAAGAGGGCCACGTTCCTGTTGGAGCGTGGCCCTTTTTCCTGGGCGAATCGTTGTCAGGCGAACCCGGTGCCGCCACCCTCCACCGCGCCGCTCGCGGATGCCCGCACGGCACACTGGATACCCGGGTCAGGCCCGGGCAAGGCGTCGGTGGGGTGGGGGAGTTCAGTGAGATCAAGCCACCCTCCACCACGGCGCTCGCGGACTTGATCCGCGAGCCCAGCTCCCGGCACGGGATCAAACCGGATCGCGCGGAAGGCCGTCGTGCCGGTCCGTGTGCGTCCTCACACCACAGGCTCGTCGATCCCCGCTGCGCGGCAGGCGGCGGTGATGGTGTTGGCGAGCAGGCAGGCGATGGTCATGGGGCCGACGCCGCCGGGCACCGGGGTGATGGCACCGGCATGGCCGATGGCGGCGGCATAGTCCACGTCGCCGACCAGACGGGTCTTGCCATCTTCCTTCGGGACGCGATTGATGCCGACGTCGATGACGGTGGCACCCGGCGCGATCCAGTCACCCTGGACGAAATGTGGGCGACCGACGGCGGCAACGATGATATCGGCGCTGCGGCAGAGGTCGGGCAGGTTGCGGGTGCGGCTGTGGGCGATGGTGACGGTGCAATTGGCCTGCAGCAGCAGCATGGCCATTGGCTTGCCGACGATGTTGGAGCGTCCGACCACCACTGCATGCAGGCCCGACAGGTCACCCAGCCGATCCTCCAGCATCATCATGCAGCCGCGCGGAGTGCAGGGCACCAGGGCGGGCAGGCCGACCTGCAGCCGACCGGTATTGATGACATGGAACCCGTCGACATCCTTGGCCGGATCGATGCGGTCCAGCACGGCGGTCTCGTCGATCTGGTCGGGCAGGGGCAACTGCACCAGGATGCCGTGGATGCCCGGATCGGCGTTCAACCGGTCGACGATGGCCAGCACCTCTTCCTGGCTGGCAGTGTCGGGCAGGCGGATCTCGTCGGAGCGCATCCCCGCCTCGTTGGTCTGCTTCGCCTTGTTGCGGACATAGACCTGGCTGGCCGGATCCTCCCCCACCAGCACCACGGCGAGGCCGGGCTTCAGCCCGTGGTCGCGGATCAGGATCTCCGTCTGGGCCGTGACCCGTTCACGGACACGGGCAGCGAAGGCCTTGCCGTCGATGCGGTTGTCGGGCTGGCTGGCGGCGGTCTCGGCTACTGCGTTCATGATCCTGATCCCTGTCTACTGGGTGCCGGGGGGCGGTTGGGGTGGCAGAAGGCGGCGGAACTGGTCTTCCGCGCCTGCAATCTGAACTGTCTTGGCGCGACTGATCTCTCCACGCACGACCTGAATATCCCTCGGCGCGACGTTCAGCACGTCGGCGAGCAGTCGGATCACGGCGCGGTTGGCCTTGCCCTTCTCCGGCGGGGCGGCCACCCGGACCCTGAGCCGCTGCGTCCCGTCCGGATCAGTGCGCCAGCCCTCCACCCGTGAGCGGCTGGCACCGGGGGAGACATGCAGGTGCAGCAGCAACAGCGCGCCGTACCGTTCAGCCGGTGTAGCCGGCGCAGAGGCCCATGACGTCGCAGATCACGAAGGTCCGCGCCACCATCAGACCGATGATCAGCACCACCGGCGAGAGGTCGATGCCCCCCAGGTCAGGCAGCAGCCGACGGATCGGACCCAGCGCCGGTTCAGTGATGCGATAGAGGAACTGGCCGATGGTGCGCGCGATGTTGTTGTGCGGGTTCAGCACGTTGAACGCGACCAGCCAACTCATGATCGCCGATGCGATCAGGCAGAAGATGTAGAAGTCGACGGCGAAGTCGATCAGTTGCGCAATGGCGGCCATGCCGGTGGCTCCTGCAATCCGGTGTATGCGATTGTCGCGACGTTTAGCGCAGAACGGCGCACAAGGGAATTGCCCTCGAGTCGTTTGCCGACCGTGCCTCCGATGTTGCGGTCTGTCTGTGGGCCGTTCCTCCCCTCTCCCGGGTAGTTGGTGGACCGCGCCTCCCCTCTCCCGGCCTGTTCGTGGACCGGGCCGCCCCTCTCCCCCTCCCGGCCGCCCATTTCAGGAT
>CAXBNO010000337.1:0-4382 GCA_963976775.1 uncultured Kordiimonadales bacterium | reverse complement strand
ATGACCGACTTTGCCGCATCATCGCAGAATGCCGGATATTTCTCCCGTGAGCGGGTGGGATTCCTGTTCCTGAACGTGGGTCACTTCTTCGACCACATGTTCATGCTGATCTTTGCCACCGTTGCCGTTGCGCTGGCCGGTCAGGAAGGCATGTCGTACCGCGAACTGCTGGAATTGCTGACACCGGCACTGGTGATGTTCGGGGTCGGGTCGCTGCCGGCGGGCTGGCTGGCCGACCGCTGGTCGCGCGAAGGCATGATCGCGGTGTTCTTCATCGGCATCGGCGGATCATCCATTGCGACGGGCTTCGCCAATGAGAACTGGCAGATCATGCTGGGGCTGGGCGCCATCGGCACCTTCGCGGCCATCTATCACCCGGTCGGCATAGCCATGGTCGTCGAGGGGCAGGAGAAGGTCGGGCGCGCCCTGGGCATCAATGGGGTCTGGGGCAACATGGGGCTGGCCGCCGCGCCGCTGCTGACCGGCTGGCTGATTGCGATCTCGAGCTGGCGCGCCGCCTTCATCGTGCCTGGTATCGTGGCCATCCTTGTCGGGCTGGCCTACATCGCATTCTGCCGTCAGGGCCGCGGCGTTGTCCGCGCGGCCAAGCGGACCGTTCCCGATCCCGGTGACCACGATCTGACCCGCGCGGTGCTGATCCGTGTTGCGCTGGCCCTGACCCTGACGATCCTGTTCGGTGGCCTGATCTTCCATGCCTCCGCCGTGGTGCTGCCGAAACTTTTCTCGGAGCGTCTGTCCGACATCACCAGCGACATTGGTGCGGTGGGGACCTATGCCGCCATCGTGCTGGCCATCGCCTCCTTCGCGCAGATCGTTGTCGGGCACCTGCTGGACCGGTTCCCGGCCCGACGCATCCTGTTCCTGATCGCCCTGTTGCAGATACCGGCGCTGGCGCTGGTGGCCTCGATCTCCGGCATTCCCATCGTACTGGCGTCGGTGCTGATGATGGCACTGATCTTCGGCGAGATCCCGATCCATGACACCATCGTCACCCGCTATACCCGTGCCGCCTGGCGGGGGCGTGTGTTCGCGGTGAAGTTCGTGCTGGCCCTTCTGGTCGCTGCCGCAGTGCCGAGCCTGATCGGCACCCTGCATGACAATTTCGGGCTGGACGTGCTGTTCTTCGTTCTCGCTGCTGCCGCTGCCGGTGTCGCGCTCTCGGCATTGATCCTGCCCATTGCCCGCAAGGTTGCCTGACACCGTTTCTGCCGGAATTTCCAGGCTGTGAGACCGCTCGGACGCGGCATTGTGACCTTTTCTTTTAAATAATTCCAAAGAGCATTGAAGACTCCTTCCGAGGCATTATGTTCAACGCATCGGGGCCGCGTTGCCGCCCCACTCAGATCCGAATGCAGGAGAATTTCGATGCGTGTACCAAGTGTTACCTTCAAGACCCGTGTCCGTGACGAAGCCGTTGGTGGTCCGAATCCGTTCCGCTGGCAGGACCGCACCAGTGACGAGATCTTCGATGGCCGTCGTGTTGTTGTCTTCGCGCTGCCGGGTGCCTTCACGCCGACCTGCAGCTCCACACACCTGCCGGGTTACGAGGCCAATTTCGAGGCCCTGAAGGCCGAGGGCGTGGATGAGGTCATCTGCCTGTCGGTGAACGACGCATTCGTCATGTTCCAGTGGGGCAGGAACCTGGGTGCGAAGAACGTCACCCTGCTGCCCGACGGAAACGCCGAGTTCACCGACAAGATGGGCATGCTGGTGAACAAGGGTAACCTGGGCTTCGGTGCCCGGTCCTGGCGCTACTCCATGCTGGTCGAGGACGGCGAGATCGTCGAGCAGTTCGTCGAACCCGGCAAGAGCGACCTCTGCGAGACCGACCCGTTCGAGGTTTCCGACGCCGACACCATGCTGGCCGCGATCAAGGCACGCAACGCCAAGGCCGCCTGATACCCCCGTATCAATCATGACTGAAGGTGAGGCCCCTCGCTGCAGATCGCGGCGGGGGGCCTTTCCGTTTCATCCCCGATGGAATGGGTTATCCTGCTGCCCAACGGGCGGAATGGGGCGGGCCGGTACTGCAGACAGATGCCGTAACGCACTGAAGCCTGTTGCTGTTCGGCCTGACATTTCCCGGGGAGGGACAAGAGCCAATGAAACCCTATGAAGGCATCCGGATCATTGATCCGACACATGTACTGGCCGGACCGTTCTGTTGCTACCAGATGGCGTGGTTCGGGGCGGAGGTGATCAAGATCGAGGCGGTGGAGCCGCGTGACTTCATCCGCTACGCCAGTCCGGACGCGGAGCTGGCGAAGGCCGGACTGTCGGAAAGCTTCCTGGCGCAGAACGCCAACAAGAAGTCCGTGGTGCTGAACCTGAAGGACCCGCGGGGTCAGGACCTGTTCAAGCAGCTCGCCGCGACCTCGGACGCGATGGTGGAGAACTTCCAGCCTGGCACCATGGCCGGTCTCGGGCTTGGCTATGACGATATCCGGGCCATCAATCCGAAGCTGGTCTATTGCTCCCTGACCGGCTTCGGCCAGACCGGGCCGCTGCGCGACGTGCCGGCCTACGACCATCTGGTGCAGGGCATCTCGGCCATGGCATCGATGCAAAACGGCACCACCGATCCGGTCCGCGTCGGCTTTCCGGTCATCGACTATGTGGTCGGGCTGCTTGGTGCCTTCGCCCTGTCCACGGCGCTGTTCCAGTCCCGCGCCAGCGGGCAGGGGCAGTATGTCGATGTCTCCATGCTCGACTCGGCGCTGATCATCATGGCGCCGGTGGTGCAGCAATGGCTGACCAGCCAGCGGATTCCTCAGTCGACCGGACGCCGGGCGTTTTCGGGAAGTCCCTTCTCCGGCATGTTCGAGACGGCGGACGGCATGCTGGTCACGGCGGCTAACACCAAGGCCCAGGCGACCGCCGTGCTGCGCGTGATCGGCCGGGAGGATCTGATCGACGATCCGGATGTCCTCGACTGGCACGGGCGACCGGAGATTTCCGACCGGGTGCAGCCGATCCTGTTCGAGGCCTTCGCGACCCGAACCGCGCTGGAGTGGGAGGCGCTGCTGTCAGCGGCCTCGGTCCCTGCCGGAAAGCTGCGCGATGTCCCGGAGATCATGGCCCATCCGCATTTGCAGGAGCGTGGTCTGTTGCACACGATCCCCGACGTGCCGGGCATCGGGCGCCCCATCGAGGTGATGGGGCCAGGTTTCCGCATGGCCGATCCGGAGGCCATGATCCGGAACCCGAGCCCGCCGCCGCGCAAGGGTGCCGACACCCGTCACTACCTGCGGGAAGTCGGCCTGAGCGATGCCGACATCGACGGTCTGGTGGCCGACGGGGTGACACTGGTCGCCGAATGATCCGTCGCCGGGGATGAGACTTTGTTAACCCTGTTGCTGCACCTTGGTTGCCATCTCGAATCCGGGTGGCGTTGGCGTGAAACATCAAGCGGCGAAGGTTGTATCGAAAAGCCTGCAACGGGCGAATGGTCTGATGGCGCGTGGTCGCCCCGATCAGGCGCTGCAGGTGTTCGAGCAGGCCCGCCGGGCCTCACCGGGCGTGTTCGAGGTTCATTTCGGTCTTGCCCGGGCGCGACAGGCGCTGGGGGACGCGTCGGGGGCCGTTGATGCCTTCGGCACCGCGCTGGATCACGCACCGGCTGGCGATCCCCGGGCGCTGCTGGCGCTGGGCCAGCTTGCCCGTGACCTGAAGGCGGCGGAGCAGGCGGTCGGCTTCTTCCGCGCTGCCGCACTGGCGACGCCGGGCAGTGCCGACGCCCAGACCGGTCTCGCCCATGCGCTGCGTGACCTCGGACGGCAGGAGGACGCGGTCGAACTGTTGCAGTCGGCCCTGCGCCTGTCACCGGACCAGAGCGCGCTGTGGACCGCACTGGGTGCCGTGATGGCGGATCTGGAGGATCACGCCAACGCTGAAACATTCCTGCGGGAGGGGGTGCGGCTGGACCCGAAGAACGGTGCGGCGGCGGGCAATCTGGCCGAGCTCCTGTTCGCCATGGGCCGGGCGGATGACGCGGCTGAAACATATGAACTGGCCATGCGGCTGCGCCCCGACGACGCCGCGCTGCGCTTCAATCACGCGCTCTACGCGCTGGGTACGGGCGATCTGGAAACCGGCTGGCGCGACTACGAGGCGCGGCTGGACAGGAGCTATCCGGGATTCATCCGGCGTGACCTGAAACAGAAGCGCTGGGACGGGCGGGAGTTGCCGTCAGGCCGCCTACTGGTGCTGGCAGAGCAGGGGGTGGGCGACGAACTGCACTTCCTGCATTGCATCCGGGATACGGCAGAGCGGGTCCGGGAACTCTGGTGGGAATGTGATCCACGCCTGCTCGACCTCTGTGCGCGGTCGTTCCCCAACGTGACCTTCGTGCCCTGGCAGGG
>CAXBNO010000336.1:0-4390 GCA_963976775.1 uncultured Kordiimonadales bacterium | reverse complement strand
GCGCTGACGGCGGCCAATGTCCGCAGCATCATCTTCGGCGGCGGCGGAACCGACACGGTGACCGGCGGAACGGCGGCGGACCTGCTGTTCGGCGGTTCGGGTAACGACAGCGTCAGCGGTGGTGCGGGTGCCGACCGGATATTCGGTGACGCGGGCGATGACACGCTTGTGGGCGGCACCGGCAACGACAGCCTGGCCGGTGGCGGCGGAACGGATCGGGCCGTGATCGCGGACAATGCGCTTGCCGCCGCGGGCGACCTGGAGCGCACGATCGAGGTCGCGGCCATCGGCGACGGCTCCGGTGTGACTGTCACCCAGGTTGGCTCCGGTGAGGTGGACACCCTGTTCGCGGATGTCGAGGAAGCATCCTTCGATGACGTGCTGTTCTCCCTCCAGCGTCTGGACGACACGGCCGATACCGCCGCGGCGCAGACGACCAATGATCTGATCGTCGGGCGCGGCGGAAATGACACGCTGGATGGCGGCGACGGCACGGACTTCCTGCGCGGCGACGCGGGTGACGACAGTCTGAGCGGCGGGGCCGGCAATGACACGCTGGCAGGCAATGCCGGTGACGACACCCTGAGCGGCGGTGCGGGCAATGACCGGTTCCGCTTCGATGCCAGTGACAGCGGCACCAATGTGGTCGCGGGTGGCGATGGCGCGGATGACGAGATCAACCTGCTGCTGGATGACGCAGCAGGCACCGCGGTCACCGTCGCGGCCTCCGGCACCGACGTGACGATACAGACAACGACGGGCGCGACGGTCCAGACGATCACGGGCGATGCCGCGGTGGAGCGTCTGGGCATCTCCGGCTCCTCCGGCAATGACACGCTGACGGTCGGTGATCTTGCCGCGACGGGGATCGGCAACCGGAATCTCCGGGCCGACCTGGAGGATGGTGACGACAGTTTCGACGGTCGCGATGCAACGACCGGCATGCGCGTGCGCGGCCTGGGAGGTGACGACACACTGCGCGGTGGTTCCGGCAATGACACCCTGGACGGCGGCAATCAGAATACCGGTTCCGGCTCCGGCGACGTTGTCAGCTACGACCATCTGACAAGTGACCTTCTCGCCGATCTGAGCAACCGTTTCGCGACCAGCGCCGAGTCCGGCACGGATACGCTGGATCGTCTGGAAACCGTCATCGGCGGCGCGGGCAATGACACGATCACCGGGGACGCCAGCAACAACCGCCTTGTCGGCAATGCGGGTAACGACAGCCTGACCGGCGGTGCCGGTGATGACACGCTGGCCGGTGAGGCCGGCAACGATGTGCTGGACGGCGGTGACGGTATCGACGTGATCGACTTCTCCGCCATCGGGGCGGAAGACCTGAGCATCACCGTGACCGACGCCACGGTGACGACGGCAGCCTTCGGCACCGACACCCTGACCTCCATCGAAGGAATCTTCGGTGGCGCGGGCAATGATTCGCTGACCGGTGACGGCAACACCAATCGCATGAACGGCGGGGCCGGTAATGACACGATCAGCACCGCCGGTGGCAATGACACCATCATCGGCAGCACCGGCAACGACTCCCTCGACGCCGGTGACGGCAGCGATACCATCGACTATTCGGCCATCACCGGCGGCGGCGTCACGGTCGACCTGACCGCCGGAACGGCGACGGTGACAGGCATCAGCGACGATACGCTGGTCGGGGTGGAGAACGTGATCGGCACCGCCCAGTCGGACAATATCTTCGGTGACGGTGCGGACAGCCGGATCGAGGCGCGTGCCGGAGACGATTTCGTTGATGGAGGCGATGGCATCGACGATATCCTGGGCGAGGATGGCAATGACACCCTGACAGGCGGTGATGGTGCCGACAGCCTGCGCGGCGGCTTCGGCCAGGATTCGATCAATGGCGACAACGGCAATGATTTCATCCAGAGCGAGCAGGATGATGACACGGTCTCCGGCGATGCCGGTGACGACACCATCTCGGGCGGCTCCGGCGCTGATCTGATCGATGGCGGCATCGGTGCCGACAGCCTGAACGGTGATGCGGGCAACGACACCGTGCGCGGTGGTGACGGCAATGACTTCGTGACCGCACTTTCGGGTCAGAACACCCTGCAGGGCGGGGCGGGCGACGACACGATCTCGGGTGGTGACAATATCGACGAGATCTTCGGCGGCATCGGTGCGGACGAGCTGACCGGCAACGAGGGCAGTGACCGTTTCCGTTATGACACGCAGGCCGAGGGGGGCGACATCATTACCGACTTCACTACCGGCAGTGACAGGTTCCTGATCGAGAGCGGCGGCTTCGCCAATGTCGGCGGCGGGGCGGCGACCCTGACGGACGGGCAGAACTTCGTCAGCCAGGCCTTCGACCTGACCAACAATCCGGGCGGTGTCGAACTGGGCACCAGCGAGGCCACCTTCTTCTTCGACGAGAGCGACAGCCGCTTGCACTTCGACCCGGATGGCGGCAACAGCGCCAACAGCTTCGAGATCGCGCGACTGACCTCCGGCACCGTGCAGGCGACCGATTTCGAGATTCAGTAATACCTGTGATCGCCTGAAGATCGGCCATCGCTTGACCTGAACCGGCATTGCCATAGTTTTGCCCGCGTCGGGCGTCCCGGCATTCTCATGAACAGGCGACAGCATGAACAACGGGCACCCTGGTGTGGGCCGAAGCGTGGCGGATGGCCTGCGGATGAGTTTCGGCTTTGCCCTGGGTGCCTTCACGTTCGGAACCGTCTATGGCTCGGCGGCACATGTGCAGGGCATGACGGACGCGCAGACGCTGGTGCTCAGTCTGACCGCCTTTGCGGGGGCGGCCCAGTTCGCGGTGCTGCCCTTCTGGACCGACCCGTTGCCCTATCTGGCCATCGCCCTGTCTGCGGGACTGGTATCATCCCGCAACATCCTGATGGGACTCACGCTTGCGCCGATGCTGCGCAGCATGCCGCCGCTGCAGCGTTTCACCGGCATCTGGCTGCTGGTCGACGCCAGCTGGGCGCTGGCCATGCAGGAACGCAGGCGCGCGGACGTGACGACGCTCTACATGACATGCTCCATCACCCTGCTGGTTGCCTGGATGTCCGGTGTCAGTGTCGGAGTCAGCCTGCCGGGTGCGCTTGACCCCCTGACCCTGAAGGCCCTGGGCCAGGGCGGGATGATCTTCCTGTTCCTGATCCTGGTTATGGTGACACGCAGCCGCATCGGTCCGGCCCTGCCCTGGGTGATTGCCGCCGCCGCCGCGATCGCGGCCCATCGCTGGCTGGATCCGCACTATACCCTGCTGATCGGGGTGGGGGCTGGCGCGGCAGCGGGAATGATCCTGCCGGAGAAGAGGCATGACTGACCCCTGGTCGCCCTGGATTGCCATCGGGATGCTGACCGTCGTGGTCTTCACCTCCCGCTGTCTGGGTTACGCGCTCGGGTCGCGGGTGCCGGAACAGGGGCGTCTGCGGCGCCTGCTGAGCGTCCTGCCCGGCTGTGCCATCGCCGCGGTCGTCGCACCACAGATCGCGATGATGGGCCCCTTCCAGATGGCCGCTCTGGCTGCTTCCGGTCTGGCGCTCTGGTTCACGGGCCATGTCGCCATTGGTCTGTTGCTTGGCCTTGGCATGCTGATCGCGGGTGCGCATCTGGGGTTCTGACCGCCGGGGAATGCGTGATCTCCGGCCAGCCTGACCGCGCAGCGGGGAATGGACAGGCTGTCACGAGGGTGTGATGATCAGATCAATGAATAATTGCACGCGCTTGCTTGTTAACCATACGACAGGTGCGGAATGATGAGGCGCCGTCGTGAAGACTGCCGAGGGGTCGGCGGTCGTTGATTGGGACGGTCGGAAATCCTGAGGAGGAATTTGATGCAGAAGATCATTCTGGCAGGCTTTGTCGCCACTGTATTCGCGGGTGCCGCGCTTGCGGGTGCACATGGCAGCATGTCCGACAAGCGGGTTGCCGCGATGAAGGAAATGGGCGGATCGATGAAGGCGATCTCCGAGGTCGCAAAGGGCAACGCTGCTCCGAGTGCCGATACGGTTGCCGCCGCCAAGAAGCTGAACATGCTGGCGCAGAACTCCCTCGAGCTGTTCCCCGAAGGCAGCATGGAGTATCGCGCCAAGGCCAGCATCTGGACCGACTGGGCCGGGTTCAAGGCAGCCAATGACCGTCTGATCGCGGCCTCCGCCGATCTGGTCACTGCGACCGAGACCATGGATGCGGGCAAGATCGGTGCGGCACTGGGTGCGACCGGCAAGACCTGCGGCGGCTGCCACGACGACTATCGCGGTCCGAAGCCAAGCTGAGCATCGTGACCGTCCGGATCCGAATTCTGACAGGTATGCGCAAGGCCGGGCTGATGTCCGGCCTTGCGCTGCTGCTCTCCATGGCCGTCCAGACCGCCAGTGCCGAA
>CAXBNO010000335.1:0-4391 GCA_963976775.1 uncultured Kordiimonadales bacterium | reverse complement strand
CCGAGGGAGAGCAGGCCCGCCGCCAGCCGTTCCACCTGCATGTCCAGTTCCCGCCAGCTCCAGCGCACGCCAGCGGCGGCAAAGACGGCGGCGGGACGGTCAGGCCACTTGCGCACCGCGCGCGCCAGCAGGCCGGACACGGTCTCGGGCCGCAACCTGGGTCCGGTATCGCCCCGGACATGGGAAAGGCCGCCGACGGGTGCAGTCATGGTCTGCCCTACATCTTGCGCCAGTCGCCCGAACGCTCGAACGCACCGGCGGCCTGGTAGATCGTGCTCTCCGCATAGTGCTTGCCCACCAGCATCATGGAGATCGGCAGGCCGTCATGCATGCCGCAGGGGATCGCCATGGCCGGGTGCCCGGTGGTGTCGAAGGGGGCGGTATTGTTCAGCACTTCGAACGCGCGCTGGATATATTCGGCCAGGGGGGCGTCGGGGGCCGGGATCGGCGTCGCCTTCATCGGCGTCGTCGGCATCAGCAACAGGTCATAGGCCCCCAGCATCTGGTCGTAGGCCAGCCTGAGCTTCCGCGCCAGGTTCTGAGACTTGGCATAGAAGTGCCCCCGGTAATGGCGCTGGAAGTACTCGCCGACCATCATGGAGATCTTCAGGCTGTCCGAAAGTTCATCGGCCCGGGAGCGCCAGTTGGAATGGAAGTCGAGCAGGCTGGTGACATACAGGCCTTCCCAGCCGGTGCCCATGCCATTGCCCTTCATCATCTGGTTGGTCAGCCCCTCCAGCGCGATGGGGGTCCAGATCGCCGGTCCCATGTTGTGCATGGGGATCGAGACCTCATCGACCGTGGCACCCATCTCGCGGAACCGTTCGGCGGCGGCGCGGTTGGCGTCATCCACGTCACGCTCCGACTCCTCCCGCCCGAAACCTTCCTTCAGCACACCGATGCGCAGGCCACCGACGCCGCGATTGACCGCTGCCGTGTAATTGTCCACCTGCGGCGCGTACTGGCGCGGGTCCAGCCCGTCAGCACCGGCTATCGCCTCCAGCATCAGGGCATTGTCATGCACGTTCTGGGTCATGGGGCCGGTATGGTCGATGGTGTTCTCGATCGGCATGACACCGGAATATGGCACCAGACCGTGCGTCGCCTTCATGCCATAGCAGCCGCAGAAGCTGGCGGGCATCCTGATGGAGCCGCCCTGGTCCCCGCCGATGGCCATGTCCACCTCGCCCGCGCCGACCAGCGCGCCGGAACCGGAGGAGGAGCCACCCGCGCTGCGCCCGCGCCGGTGCGGGTTGTGCACCGGCCCGGTGGCGTTGGTGTGGCTGCCGCCCGACAGGCAGAAGTATTCGCAATGGGACTTGCCGACGATGGTGGCCCCGGCGTCCAGCAGGCGGGTGACGATGGTCGCGTCGACGTCCGGCACATAGCCCTTCAGGGTGGAGGCACCGTTCATCATCGGCACCCCGGCGAGGCAGACATTGTCCTTCAGCACCACCGTCCTGCCCGCCAGTGGTCCACGGGGGGCACCCTTGACCTCCGTCTTCACGTACCAGGCGTTCATCGGATTTTCGTCCGGTCCCGGCCGGTATCCGGCGGTGCGCGGATAGTCGACCGGCGGCAGGTAGTCGGGCAGGGAATCGATCAGGTCATAGGCCTGCATGTTCGGTTCCATCAGATCCATGAATTCCTGGATCCGTTCGTCCGACATGTTCATGCCGAAGTCCTCGACGATGGACCGCATCTGTTTCATGGTCGGTCGCTGAACGGTCATGTAGATCGCCTCCTGTATCGGCGTCGAACGGGTTGGCGCCTGTCGGGGTGATGAGTGTCGGGGTGACGGGTGTCGGGGTGACGGGTGTCGGGGTGACTGGCCCTGGTCCGGCTTTCGCCCGCCTGCGGTGGAGGGCGATGACGCTGACGGCGTCCCGACCGGCGGCCGGTAGCTGCCATTGCCACCACCGAAACCGGTGAATTCGTCGATTAGGGCGGCATCATTGCTGGAGCTGTCGACTTCACCGGTGATCACGCCCTTCTGCAGCAGCAGGATGCGGTCCGACAGGCCGGTGATGAACTCCAGATTCTGCTCCACCAGCACGATGGAGATGCCGCGATCATCGCGCAGCTTGGCCAGCAGTTCGGCAATGTCGTCGACGATGGAGGGCTGGATCCCCTCCGTCGGTTCGTCCAAGAGGATCAGGTCGGGATCGCTGATCAGGCAGCGGGCCAGGGCGACGATCTGCTGTTCCCCGCCGGAGAGCGCGCCACCGGCCCGGTCCATCATCGGCTCCAGCCGCGGGAACTCGGCCACCATCCGCTCCAGCGCCTCCTGCTCGTCCGCATCGTGGCTGACGATACCCATGCGCAGGTTGTCGGTGACGGTCAGCGTCGGAAAGATGCCCCGGCCCTGCGGCACATAGCCGATGCCCATGCGGCTGCGGGCGTGGGCCGGTTCGCGGGTGACGTCCATGCCGTCGAAGTCGATGCGCCCGCCCGTGGGCCGGATGATGCCGCAGAGTGTCTTCAGCAGCGTGGTCTTGCCCATGCCGTTGTGGCCCAGCACGCCGACGATCTCCCCGTCGCCCACGGTCATGTCGATGCCGTGCAGTACCGGGACCCGGCCATAGCCGGCCCGCAGGCCCTTTGCGCTCAGGATTGTGGTGTCGGCGCTCATTTCCTGCGATGCCCCAGATAGACTTCGCGAACCGTCGGGTCCGCGGCGACCACATCCATCGTGTCCTCGATCAGGATCGCGCCGCGATGGAACACGGTGACCTTGTCGGCGATCATGCGGATGAACTGCATGTCATGCTCCACCACGATCAGGGATGCGGTCCTGTTGATCTCCCGGATCAGCTCGGCGGTTAGCAGCACCTCGTCATGGGTCATGCCCGCCGCCGGTTCGTCCAGCAGCACCAGCCATGGCTCGGCGGAGATCACCATGCCGAGTTCGACCCACTGGCGCTGGCCATGGCTCAGCTCATTGACCGTCTCGCGGCGTATATCCGTCAGCCGGACCCGCTCCAGCGTTTCCTCCACCAGGCTGCGGGCGCGGGCCGCCGGATGGAACCGGCGCGCCGCGAGCCAGATGTTCTCCTGCACCGACAGGCCCTCGAAGACGTTCGGGACCTGGGTCTTGATCCCGACACCCAGTCCCGCGATCTCGTGACTGTGGGCACGGTTCACGTTCAGGTCGCGGATCACCACGTCGCCGAACGTTGGCTTCAGCTGCCCGGTCAGGCACTTGAAGAAGGTGCTCTTGCCCGCGCCGTTGGGGCCGATCAGGCAGCGCAGCTCGTTCTCGCGCAGGTTGAAGTCCACCTGGTCGACGGCGACGACACCGCCGAAATGCATCGACAGGCCACGGGTTTCGACAACGATCTCACCCTTCATGGCTGGTCTCCGCTGTCCGTGATCCACGACGACGCTGGCGTCTGCCATGGTGCCTGAACTGTCCCCGTCGTCCCCGTTTCCGGTCCCACAGGTCGATGACGGTCGGCACGATCCCCTTCGGTACCAGCAGCACGAAGACCACCAGGATGACTCCCAGCACCAGATTGTTGTTGATGGAGGTCTGCTGCCCCAGCGAACCGATCAGATAGAACAGGCCGAACGCCCCCAGCACCGGCCCGATCAGGGTGCCGCGCCCGCCGACAATCACCCAGATGATGATCAGGGCCGCGTTGTAGAGGTTGAAGACATCCGGTGTCACCCGGCCCACACCGTTGGCGAACAGCACGCCTGCCGCCCCTGCAATGCCACCACCGACGGCGAAAAGGAGCAGCTTCTGCAGGCGTACGTCATAGCCGATCAGTTCCGCGCGCAGCTCGTTCTCCCGGATGGCCACCGCGACCCGGCCGAAATGCGACCGCACCAGCCAGACACAGCCGAAGTAGCCGATGATCAGCGCTGCCATGGCGACGTAGAAGACGTCCTCCGGAAACAGGATCCAGCTGGCGTCGCCTGGGACATTGAGTGGTGGCGCGTTGATGCCGTTGAAGCCACCCAGCAGGGCGTCGCCGATCTTGTATTCCGGGCCGGAAGTGCGGCGCATCAGATTGTAGAAGATCAGGGAGACGGTCAGCGTGATGACGCCCAGATAGACGTCCGAAACCCGCCCGTAGAACATGAAGTAGCCCAGCACCGCGGCAAAGGCGGCGGCGACCAGGATGGCCACGACGACGGCCCAGCTGGTGCCGCCGAAATTGATCGCCGCGACCACATAGGCATAGGCGCCGATGCCGAAGAACGTGGACTGGCCGAAGCAGAGGATGCCGCCAAAGCCCCAGACCAGCCCCAGGCTGAGCGCCAGCAGTGCCATGGCGATGGCGGTCGTCAGGTTGATGATGGTGAACAGTTCCAGCACCTGCGGTGCGCCGATCAGGAAGATGACGCCGACGAGGGCGAGAATTTGAGGTTCTGGCATGGCGCTG
>CAXBNO010000334.1:0-4423 GCA_963976775.1 uncultured Kordiimonadales bacterium | reverse complement strand
CTGCTTTGTCTGTGGTGCGCAGCGCGAAGAGGGCGATGCCCTGCGGGTCTTCACCGGCCCGCTGGAGGGCCGGGACATGGCGGCAGCCCCCTGGGTGCCGCATGCCAATTTCGCCGATGAGTCTGGGATGATCGCGAAGCGTTACCTGCTGGCCGCGCTCGACTGCCCCGGCGCCTGGGCCTGGTACGGCCAGACCGGCGGGCACATGCTGCTGGGCCGGATGCATTGCGAAACGCTGGACAGTGTCTCGGCGGGCGAGGCCTGTACGGTGACCGCCTGGCCCATGGGACGCGATGGCCGCAAGGTCTGGGCCGGAAGCGCTGTCCATAATGCGGACGGCAAGGTCGTCGCCTTTGGCCATGCCACCTGGATCACGGTCGCGGAGGTCAGTTAGAGGGGTCCATGATTGATTGCGGCACCGGCCCGCTCTCCCGCCCGGTGAACGCTTCAGAGACCGCCGCGCGAAATGACGAAGTCGCGGATGGCGTCCACGCCAATGCCGTGTTTCACACGGGCGAAGACATAGGGGCGGTCGCCCCGCTGCGCCGCCGCATCGCGATCCATGCGACCGAGATCGGCCCCCACCAGCTCGGCCAGGTCGGTCTTGTTGATGATCAGCATGTCGGAGCGTGTGATGCCGGGTCCGCCCTTCGCCGGGATCTTGTCACCTGCCGAGACGTCGATGACATAGAGCGTGATATCGGCCAGTTCGGGGCTGAAGGTGGCAGCCAGATTGTCACCGCCACTCTCGATCAGGATCACGTCCAGATCGGGGAAGCGGTCCCACATGTCCGCGACGGCGGCCAGGTTGATGGAGGCATCCTCCCGGATCGCCGTATGCGGACAGCCGCCGGTCTCCACCCCCATGATCCGCTCCGGCGGCAGAGCGCCGGTCCGGGTCAGGATCTCGGCATCTTCCTTGGTGTAGATGTCGTTGGTGATGGCCGCGACAGAGAAGGAACGGCTGAGTTCCTTCGACAGTTGCTCCATCAGCGCGGTCTTGCCGGAACCGACGGGGCCACCAATGCCAACGCGCAGCGGTCCATTGGGTGAAGCAGGTGCAGTCATGATCGGAACAGCCTCGTTCTCTGGGTTTCATGCTGCATCGACGCAATGTCGGCAGCCAGGCAGCAGGTGGCAATCTCGTCCAGGGTCGTCGCCATTGCGGCGTCGGCAAGCGGCTCCAACCTTGGCTCCACAAGCCGCAGCAGGTGCAGCCCGTCGGTCTGTCCCAGCGGCACCAGCCGCACAATGGCGGAGATCAGGTTGGCCGCAAAGGCGTGCAGGTAACCGACGATGACAGGCAGCAGCGCCAGTTCGTGCCCGGCAGCGGCGGCACCGACCGCGACCGGATAGGGTACCGGCGCAATCGCGGCACCGGCTCTCAATCCCTCGATGGCCGGGGTCGGCCAGGCGGCGGCGATGGCGGTCAGGAACGCCCTGCCCTGCGCCTCCGTCTCCAGCGCCAGTTCAGATGTGGCCGCCAGGGCAACGGCTTCTTCCGCCACGTCGCGCAGACGATGGTTGTCACCAGCCATCACAGCGCGCCAGGCCTCGGCCAGCAGCACGGCATCGGCCTTGCCGCCACCGTCCGTCAGCAGGTCCAGCACCCAGTCACCGGCAGTGGCACGGTCGCGGATCTGCTCCAGTTCCACCGCCCGTTCCAGCCCATGACTGTAGGTATAGGCCCCGACAGGAAAGGACGGTGACAGCCAGGTCAGCAGCCTCGGCAGGTCCGCGTCAGACGGCATTCGCGATATCCTCGGGCAGCAGTTCGTCGGCCTCATCATCCGCATGGTCGTGGTCATGGTCGTGGTCGTGCGCATGGCTGTGGCCATGGTCATGGCCATGCACCGGACCGTGACCATAGGCACCGCCCTCCGGCGTGAAGGCGGCGGACAGGTGCGTGGTCTCGCCCCCCAGGCCGCGCACCATGTCCTCGATCACGTGGTCGGAGCGGATGCGCAGACGGTCTCCATCGAGTTCCGTCGGCAGGTGCCGGTTGCCAAGGTGCCAGCGGCGGTGATCTCGGTCAGTTGCTCCAGCGCCGGCAGCACGGCGACGATCCGCCCGTCGGTCAACCGCAGCCCGTCGCCATCCTTCAGATCCGGCACCTGCGCCAGGTCGAGAACGAACGACAGGCCGTCGCAGCCTTCGAGTTTCAGACGGCGGCGGCGGCGATCCTCGATATCCAGAACAACGCGGTCGACCGCAGTTGCGGTATCCCAGGTTCCGGCCTCCAGTACTTCGTGTGCGCGCAATCCCATCAGAACAGGAAATACCGTTGCGCCATCGGCAGCACATCCGCCGGTTCGCAGGTCAGCAACTCGCCATTCGCCCGTACCTCGTAGGTTTCCGGATTGACCTCTATATCCGGCAGGGTGTCATTCAACACCATGGAGGCCTTGCTGATGCCGCCGCGCACGTTCGCGATGGCAACGCATTCCTTCGCCAGTCCCAGTGAGGCACCGATACCCGCATCCCGCGCGGCACCGGAGACGAAGGTGACGGAGGATGCGGTCATCGCCTTGCCGAAACTGGCGAACATGGGGCGGTAGTGTACCGGCTGCGGCGTCGGGATCGACGCGTTCGGATCACCCATCATGGCGGAGGCAATGCTGCCCCCCTTCAGGATCAGATCCGGCTTCACACCGAAGAAGGCAGGTGACCAGACCACCAGATCGGCCAGCTTGCCGACCTCGACGGAGCCGATCAGGTTCGACATGCCGTGGGCAATGGCCGGATTGATCGTGTACTTGGCGATGTAGCGGCGGACGCGGAAATTGTCGTTGTCACCGCTCTCCTCCGGCAGCCGCCCGCGCTGGCGCTTCATCTTGTCGGCCGTCTGCCAGGTGCGGATGATGACTTCACCGACCCGACCCATCGCCTGACTGTCGGAGGCGATGATGGAGAACGCCCCCATGTCGTGCAGGATGTCCTCTGCCGCGATGGTCTCCCGCCGGATCCGACTCTCGGCAAAGGCCACATCCTCGGGGATGTTGCTGTCCAGGTGATGGCAGACCATCAGCATGTCCAGATGTTCGTCGATGGTGTTCACCGTGAAGGGGCGCGTCGGGTTGGTGGAGGACGGAATGACGTTCGGCTCGCCGCAGACCTTGATGATGTCCGGGGCATGACCGCCGCCCGCGCCCTCCGTATGGAAGGCATGGATGGTGCGGCCCTTGAACGATGCCACCGTGTTCTCGACGAAGCCGGATTCATTCAGCGTGTCGGTATGGATCATGACCTGCACGTCCATCTCGTCAGCCACCGAGAGGCAGCAGTCGATTGCGGCGGGGGTGGTGCCCCAGTCCTCGTGCAGTTTCAGGCTGCAGGCTCCGGCCAGCACCTGCTCCCGCAGCGCCTCCGGCGTGGAGGCATTGCCCTTGCCCGACAGGCCCAGATTGACCGGAAAGCTGTCGAAGGCCTGCAGCATCCGCCCGATGTGCCACGGTCCGGGCGTGCAGGTCGTTGCATTGGTGCCGGTCGCCGGACCTGTGCCGCCGCCCAGCATGGTGGTGACGCCACTGGTCAGCGCCTCCTCGATCAGCTGCGGGCAGATGAAGTGGATATGGGCATCGAAACCACCTGCGGTGATGATCTTGCCCTCACCCGCGATGGCCTCCGTCCCCGGTCCGACGATGATGGTGACGCCGGGCTGTGTATCCGGATTGCCCGCCTTGCCGATACCAACGATGCGCCCGTCGCGGATACCGATGTCGGCCTTGATGATGCCGGTATGATCGACGATCAGCGCATTGGTGATGACCGTGTCCACGGCCCCTCCGGCTCGGGAGACCTGGGACTGGCCCATGCCGTCGCGGATGACCTTGCCGCCACCGAATTTCACTTCCTCGCCATAGATGGTGCGGTCTTCCTCCACCTCGACGAACAGCTCCGTATCCGCCAGCCGGACCTTGTCCCCGACGGTGGGGCCGAACATGTCCGCATAGGCGGCGCGATTGATCCTGTAGGCCATCAGTCGAGATCCCCCATGATCTTCTGATTGAAGCCGAAGACCCTTCGGTCCCCAGCCAGCGGCACCAGCGTCACGTCGCGGGACTGGCCCGGTTCGAACCTGACCGCGGTTCCGGCCGGAATGTCGAGGCGCATGCCGCGCGCCTTCTCCCGGTCGAAATCGAGGCCCGGATTGGTCTCCTGAAAATGGTAGTGGCTGCCCACCTGCACCGGCCTGTCGCCGGTGTTGGCGACGGTCAGCGTCACGGTTTCAACGCCTTCGTTGAGGACGATCTCGCCCTCCGCCGCAATGATCTCACCCGGTATCATGCTGCCCTCCCCTTGAACAATTCACACCGCACCGACGCCTGCGCATGGACTCGCGGATCAAGTCCGCGAGCGCCGTGGGAGTTGGAGCGGGTGAGACGACTGTCCCACACCCACTCACGCCGCGCCCGGGCTTGAC
>CAXBNO010000333.1:0-4429 GCA_963976775.1 uncultured Kordiimonadales bacterium | reverse complement strand
GACGGCGGTCTTCGGCTGGTCCATTTCCAGATGCAGGGCCGCAATGGCGAGCAGATTGCCCGCCGGGTCACCTTCCGCCGCGTGATTCAGCATCTCCTCCAGCTTCTTCAGGCCCTCTGCGCTGAAGCCGCCCACCTTTTCCGGGAACCGTCGGCGCAGGTGCGGCACCAGCCGTTCCGAACCAATCTGGACCAGATCCGGCTCGGCCCGCAGCGCGACGCGGGCATAGACCGTTGCCGCGCGCTTCAGGTCGCCCGAGACCAGTCGGTGCAGCGCAAACAGCAGCATTTCCCCCTGTAGCCGACGCGCGCTTCCCTGTCGGATCTCCACAGCCGGCAGATCTTCCGGATTGGTGGCGATTGCGGGTGTCCAGACGCTGTCGAAGACGCCTGCGACGAAGCCTGGGTTGTCTCCGGTTGCCGCGGGCAGGCCGTCCCCTTCACCCAGGCTTGCCGCCCACCTGTCCAGGAAGGCGCGGCCCCCGTCACTGTTGCGGAGACCGATGATGCCGTCGGGCAAGGCTTCCGCACCTTCCGACGGCAACAGGGTCACATCGATGCCGGGTTGTGCCAGCGGCTTCATCAGGGTTCCGACGGATCCCGAGCGCAGGCGGCAGTGGGAGTTGACGTAGAAGGCGCGTTCGAAGATCAGCCATGGAAATCACGATGTTGAAGACAGCCGTGCGCCAGAGCCTGTGGGTCGGGCGGTTGGTCACGACGGCGATCGGAGCGTCCCTGAAATGCTGGCGTACCGACCAGGCTGCCATCAGTGTCCGGTCGATCTGGGTCTCGTCACTGTTCGCGACAAACAGCACCACCCATTCATTCTGCCGTTTGGTTTCAGGTGTTTGCATGGTCCCCGATCCGCATCGCTGCATCGCGTGCAAGCCTAGCCCGGTCGACAGGACGACGCCACTTTCAAAGCGTGCGATGAAACAGTTCCGGCATCCTGTTCGTGGCGGCGAAACCGGGCAGTATCGTCTCACTGATCTCCGTCGGGCTGTAGGAAAGGTGATCGGCAAGTACGGCGGCCATGACGCCTCGCAGATCCGCGGTCGGTCGCAGGTCGCGCGCCGCGATGCGGTCACCTGGACGCAGTCCGGGCCAGTCGGCAATCATGCGCCCGCCCCGGACTGCCCCGCCCAGCAAGAGGGCTGAACCGCCGATACCATGGTCCGCACCTCCGGTCCCGTTGGGTTCTACGGTGCGTCCGAACTCGCTGACGATCAGCACGGTGGTCTGCGACCAGCGCTCGCCGAGTGTGGATCGCAGGTGCGAGATTCCCTGATCCAGGTCGGTGGAAAGGCGGTTCATGTGAAACAGAAGGGAACCATGCATGTCCCAGCCGTCGCTATCCATCGCCACGATGCGGGGCCCGTCCGCGCGCGCCATCAACTGACCAACCTGTTCCAGCAGCCCGGCGATGCGACCGGTGTTGGCGTCACCACCCATTCCGCCGGTCATCGTCTGCAACACACGCCCCTGTGGCAGCATCCTTGCCAGCAGCGGATCGTTGGCCCACAGCGGCACCAGACGGTCCAGCAGTGTCGGGTCCGCAACCGGCAGTTGTGACGGTGCCCAGGACCCGACAGGTGCTGCACCGCGCATGATCAGCGGCGTTCCCGCGCCGACCGAAAGTCCGCGGCGGGCACTGTCCGGGCGCAATGCAAGGGCGCGGTTGAGCCATCCGTCGGCCGACCCCTCGGGGCGGGCGAGGCCACTCTCCAGCACGTTCTGCGCGTCGAAGTGACTGCGATCCTGATAAGGGGTGGAGATGGCATGAAATCCGATGAGCTGCCGCTGTCGCCAAAGCTCGCCCATGGTCGGCATGGCACCATGCAGCGAGAAGAAACCGTCCAGTGGAATAGTCGGAAAGGCACCCAACCTGCCGCGAATTCCCGCCAGATCAGGATCGCCCGTCGGCGGAAGCATGGTCAGCCCATCCACACCGCCACGCAGGATAATCATCAGGAACCGAGGGTCCGGACCGGTGGCGGCAACCGATTGACGGGACATGGAGACCAGCGCCGTTGCCCCGCCGAGCTGCAACAGCCTGCGGCGCGAGATCTCGAGAGTACGATCAGCCATTGTGGCTACCTCCGCTGGAATTCTGGGGCGGTGAGAGCCAGGGCCAGGGCCTGACGCGGACTCTCGGCCCGGCTGATTGCCGTCATCGTGTCGGGGCCATACAATTCACCCATCATCTCCAATGCCCCGACAACAGGGTCTGGCCATACGGTATCCATCCGTTCCGCGACGGCGGCACCGAAGTCTACTCGTCTGAGTGCCCGGTCCGGGGTGATCCATGCTTCCGCCGTGTCCGGCCAGCCTTTTGGCGAAGGGGCCATCCAGGGACGTTGTCCCAGCTCCACCAGTGCGTTCAGCACGGCGCGATCTGCGCCATCTGCCCCCACCCCGCGCAGGGCGGAGACAACAAGCTCGTCCGGTGTCTTCAGCTTGGTCAGGGGCATCCAGGCGGGCTGCATGCTGATCAGAGCAAGGGCCATCTGTGTCAGGTCGCCCTCGGTTTCTGTGAACCTTCTGCTGAGGCTTGCGACAACCTCCGGCGAAGGACTGTCGGACACGAATTGGCGCGCAAGTTCCCGTGCGATGTTCCGGGACGTTGCCGGATGGGCAGCGAGGTTGCGCAAGGCCTTCTCCGCCTGACCGACGCCTTCATCGGCGTAGCGGACACCCATGAGGTCGCGTTCTCCAGGCTCGTGCGCCGTTGCATGAAAGTGGAACCCGCCGCCCGACCCCTTGCCGTCTGCAGGGCTGAGGCTCCATCCGGTCAGCATCAGGGCGAGTGACACGACGTCTGCCTGATCATAACCGCCATCGACACCCAGGGTGTGCAGTTCCAGGACTTCCCGCGCCAGGTTCTCGTTCAGGCCGCCGTTGCGATAGCGTGCGGCAGGGGTGTTGGGGCCGAATGACCGGGAATTGTCGAGGTAGAGGATCATGACGGGATGACGGATAACGGCCAGCAGCAAATCGACAAATCGACCGCCAACGTTGGGTCGAATGGCCTCCCGCTCGAACCCGCCAGCCAGGCCGACAATCACCGGCTTCTTGCCGGTGACCGTGAAATGGTCGGACCAGAAGCGTACCCAGCGCTCGTGGAACGAGGAGGGCGTGGTGATCGCCTGACCCGTCCGCACGACGGCTTCACGCACGTACTGGGGGCGATAGACCTGGCGCAACAAGGTGATGATACCGGGGACGCCATCTCTGCGGATCGCCACCTGGAGCTGGCTGACCAGTTGATGCGAAGGCTCCAGTGAAGCCATGTCGGAGGAGACCGGCGCGGCGTTTATCATCTGCTCCGCCAGCCAGCCGCGCGGATCTGATGCCGCGGCGCTGATCTCGCCTGGCCGGGCACCCATGCCGAACCTCACGGTCGCAATGGCCGCTTCCGTCTGTCGGTTCATCTTCTGCTCTCCGGCACCCGCTCCTCGGGGCGGACAGATACTATCATGGCGGCGGCCCGGGTATCGTTACCGATTGCAACGCTGTGCAACTGCTGCCGGAATGGTGCACATGACCTTCGTGACCCGCTTTGCGCCCAGCCCGACCGGATACCTGCACGTCGGGCACGCCCTGTCTGCCGTCATGGCGCATGATCAGGCGCGGGCGGTCGGCGGGCGGTTCCTGCTGCGGGTCGAGGACATCGACCACACCCGGTGCCGCCCCGAGTTCGTCCGCGCCATCCTGGACGATCTGGCAGCGCTTGGCCTCTCGTGGGACGGCCCGGTCTGGCACCAGTCCGAAAGGATGCGGACCTATACCTCCGTTCTGGAGGAACTGCAGGCGAGGGAGCTTGTCTATCCCTGCTTCTGCACCCGGCGACAGGTGGCCGCAGCGTCACCCGGGGCGGGCCTCGACGGGCTGATCTATGGCGGCACCTGCGCAGGGCTTGGCCCGTCCGAGATCGACGCGAGACTGGCGGACGGCGCGGTGCCTGCCTGGCGGCTGCGGCTGCGGCATGCGCTTGCCCTGGCCGGGCAGGTCACCTGGCACGACGCGCAGGCGGGTGTGCAGCAATGGCAGGGTGATGGTCTTGGTGACGTGGTGGTTGCCCGTCGCGATATCGGCACCAGTTATCATCTTGCCGTGACCGTGGATGACGCCGCCCAGGGTATCACCCATGTCATCAGGGGGCGTGACCTGTTCCATCAGACGTCCGTCCATGTTCTGTTGCAGATGCTGCTTGATCTGCCGAGGCCACGGTATCTTCATCATCGGCTGATACAGGACGGGGCGGGGCGCAAGCTGTCGAAGTCGGAAGGTGTTCGCAGCCTGCGCGACATTTTCGCGGATGGGACGAATGCAGGCTCCCTTGCGGAGCATCTGCGGTCCATGATTGCGGGTGCAAGCCCGTGGGATAGTGTCTAGATATGCGGGCCCTTTCGTTGGCCCCGGGGGAAATG
>CAXBNO010000332.1:0-4431 GCA_963976775.1 uncultured Kordiimonadales bacterium | reverse complement strand
AGAAGAAGGCCAAGGGTGGCGGCGGCGACCAGGGATCGCTGGGCCTTGGTGTTGATGGTGGCGATGACGGGCAGGAGTATGACCCGACCCCGATCATCAACGAGATCCGGTCACGGGTTGCGGAGTGGCGCAAGCTGCCCAGCACTGCCGACTGGGGGGTCACGCCCGCCACAGCCCGCCTGCTGCAGCACTGGCGGGGTCACGAGTTCCAGGGCATTCGCCCGTTCTTCTGCCAGGTGGAGGCCATTGAAACCGTCATCTGGCTGACCGAGGTGGCGCGCAGGCAGCGTTCCAACGAACGCTTCTGGCAGAACATCAGACGTGCGAATGAGTCCGCCAACCCTGAACTGCTGCGCCTGGCGATGAAGATGGCGACCGGTGCTGGCAAGACGACGGTCATGGCCATGCTGATCGCCTGGCAAGACAGTTCTCCCGCGGGTTCCTGATCGTCGCGCCGGGCATCACCATCCGCGACCGCCTGCGCGTGCTGATGCCGGAGGACCCCGAGAGCTATTACAAGTCCCGAGAACTTGTCCCTGCCGACATGCTGGATGACGTGAGAAAGGCCAAGATCGTCATCACGAACTATCACGCCTTCCAGTTGCGCGACGTGCTTTCCGTGAACAAGGTCGCCCGTGGTGCACTGCAAGGGCGTGGGGAGCCGCTTCGGACCAAGGAGACCGAGGGGCAGATGGTGCGCCGTGTCGCCGACAGCCTGATGGGCCTCAAGAACATCACGGTCATCAATGACGAGGCACATCACTGCTATCGCGAACGGCCTGACAGCGATGGAACCAGAGGCCTTACGGGTGACGAGAAGAAGGTCGCGGAGGAAGACAACAAGGCCGCACGGCTCTGGATCAACGGGCTGGAGGCGTTCAAGCGGAAGCTGGGCCTCAACACTGTCTTCGACCTGTCCGCGACGCCCTTCTTCCTGGCCGGTTCGGGTTTTCGGGAAGGAGCACTGTTCCCCTGGACCATCAGTGACTTCTCACTGATCGACGCCATCGAATGCGGCATCGTCAAGCTGCCGCGGGTTCCGGTGGCAGACAACTCGCTCATTCCCGACGACCAGATGCCGGTCTATCGCGACCTGTGGCCGAACATACGGGCTGAGATGCCCAAGAAAGGCCGTGGGAAGGGTGGGGCGGATGCTGACCCCATGGACATCCCCGATATCCTCAAGACCGCCCTGTACGCCCTCTACAAGCACTATGAGGAGACGTTCGAGAAGTGGGAAAGGCAGGGTATCGAAACCCCGCCCGTATTCATCATCGTCTGCAACAACACCGCCACCTCGCGGCTGGTGCAGGAATGGGTCTCGGGGTGGGAAAGGCCCAATGCCGATGGTGATCCGGTCTTCGTCCACAACGGCCACCTGAAACTGTTCGGCAATTTCGACGAGAACGGCAATGCCCTGCCGCGTCCCCGCACCCTGTTGATCGACAGCCATCAGATCGAGAGCGGCGGCGACCTGGACGACAGCTTCCGCAAGGTCGCCGCCAGGGAGATCGAGCAATTCAAGCAGGAGCGAAAGATCCGCGGCGAGCATGGCGAAGTCCCTGACGGCGAATTGCTGCGCGAGGTGATGAACACCGTTGGCAAGAAGGACCGCCTGGGCGCGCAGATCCGCTGCGTCGTATCCGTCTCCATGCTGACTGAAGGCTGGGACGCCAATACGGTGACGCATATCCTGGGCATCAGGGCCTTCGGGACCCAGTTGCTGTGTGAGCAGGTCGTGGGCCGTGCCCTGCGACGTTATTCATACGAGCAGCAGGAAGATGGCCTGTTCCCGGTGGAATATGCCGACATCATGGGAATCCCCTTCAACTTCACTGCCAAGCCCGTTGTCGCGCCACCCCAGGCACCGAAGAATGTCACCCGCGTCGCCGCGGTGAAGGATCGCGCTGACCTGGAGATCGTTTTCCCTCGTGTGAGGGGCTACCGCGTGGATCTGCCGGACGAACGACTGACTGCGGCCTTCGCAGCCAACTCCAGCTTCACCCTGACGCCGGAGCACGTGGGGCCGGGCCAGGTGCTGATGCAGGGCATCGTGGGGGAGAGTGTCATGATGTCGGCACAGGAGGCGCTGAAGCTCCGCCCCAGCACCTTCAGCATGCATCTGGCAAAAGCCCTGATGCAGGCCTATTTCCGCGACGAGGACGGCGAGCCCAAGCTGCATCTGTTCAATCAGTTGCGCCGCATTGCACGGCAATGGCTGGATGGGGACTATTTCGAGTGCAAGGGAGATACGGGCCGCTGGATGCTGGTGCATTATCCGAACGTCATGAACCAGGCGGTGGAGCGCATCTACAACGCGATCGTGCACGCAGCGAACCAGGCCAGCCCTGTGGCGCCCGTGGTGAAGGCCGTTCTGGACCCCTACAACCCGCAGGGATCAACCCGTTTTGTCGGGTTCCAGACCAGCAAGGCCCTGTACGAGACATCTCCGGTGCGATGCCATATCAACTACGTCGTGTCGGACAGTGGCTGGGAGGACCAGTTCGCGATGGCGGCGGAGGCTCACCCGGCGGTCGTCAGCTACGTGAAGAACCAGGGGCTGGGGCTGGAGGTGCCCTACAGGGACGGCTCCATCGCCCGCACCTACATCCCGGACTTCATTGTCCGGATCGATGACGGGCGCGGCCCCGGCGATCTGCTGAACCTGGTTGTCGAGGTGAAAGGATACCGCGCGGAGAACGTGAAGCTGAAATCCGAAACCATGAAGACGCAATGGGTGCCCGGCGTGAACAATCTGGGTCAGTGGGGCCGGTGGGACTTTGTCGAGTTCGGCGATGTCTGGGAGATGAATGAGGATTTTAAACGGCTGATCAACGAAGCGATAGCAAGGAACAGGAAGTGAGCTGGCTGCTTTTCATGGACGAAAGCGGGCATGACCACAAGAACATGCCGTTTGAGGTTAGGGGTGGTGTGGCTCTGCACGCCAGCAAGGTCTGGCCGTTCATCCGAGACTGGAAAGAGGTAGCGGAGTCGGCATTCGGCTCCGATTTCACTGAACTTGGGGGGGAGATCAAGGGCAGCAAACTGCTGGACAAGAAGCGTTTCGAGTGGAGCGACTCCCACAGCACATTGGGCGAGGCCGAGCGCCACAAGGGCGTAAACCGGTTCCTAACTCAGAAACGCCAGAAGCTCTCACTGACCAAACGTGACTTTGCGGCCTACGGTCAGGCGAGCCTGATGATGGCGGACCGCATATTCGACCTTCTGCAACGGCATGATGCCGTCTTATTTGCAAGCCTGATACCGAGAGGCATCAGGAAGCCGCAACAGTTCAGTTTTGATCATTACCTTCGTAAGGATCACATTTTTCTCCAGGAGAGATTCTTCTATTTCCTGGAGAGCAAGTCCGAGAGCGGCCTGTTTGTTATGGACCAGACCGAAAAGCAGAACGACCGACGGTTTGTTCGACGGCTGCAGGACTATTACATGAAGACCCAGACAGGGCGATCCAGAACCCAGTGGATCGTACCGTCTCCTCTATTCGTTGATTCCGATATGTCGCCTGGGGTACAGGCGGCCGATCTCTGTCTCTATGTTATCAATTGGGGATTCCGCAGGCCTGAGTGGAATCACGCAGGGCTGACCCGGCAAGAAATTCACAAACGGTACGCTGGCCGTGTCGGTACATTGCAGTTCAGCGGTACAGGACACCGCGACGGCAACTTTTTTCCCACCTTCGGCATCGTTCACGTCCCTGATCCATATGAGGCGAGAGACCGTGAATACTGATGAAGCAATAAAAGGAAAAGGAGGTAATGCATTGTGCTGCCATCCTCAGGGGCATTCGCCCAAGGGACCGCCCACAAGCCGAACCTCCGCAATTAAGATGGTGAGTTCTTTCCAGTCTGTCAATTTGAATTGCGTGAACGCGCATTAAGGAACTCTAGCAAGATGGCCAGAAAGCCCAAGCTGCCGAAACAGGTCGAGACCCTCACCCACGATGCCGCGAAGCGCCGCAACGTACCCACAGCGGAACTGGCATCCACGTTCGAGCGGATGGAGGAAGCCGATCCCGCAGGTCCCGTGACCTACCCCCGCGCCCGCCCCCTGGCCGAGGGGGAGACTCGACAACGCGATGAGGATCTGGACCCGCAGATCGTCTGGAAAGGCGCGACCCTGACCCTTTCGCCTGAGCAGATCGCCGAATTGACCGAAACTGGGCGGCTGGAAATCGGGGAGGCGGAACTGACCTGGCGCGGCAAGGACCAGCAGGACTGGTCTGACCTGGTTGTCCAGACCCCGCCCCTCTATATCCAGGAAAAGGTCCACCCCAAGGCCATCATCAATGACCTGAAACGGCATTCGGATGAACGCGCCAAGGCCAGCACTGACGCCCCCGACCTGTTCGACGACATCTACACCGACTTCAACGGCATCGACCAGGAGGCGAAGACCGAGTTCTACGCCCAT
>CAXBNO010000331.1:0-4459 GCA_963976775.1 uncultured Kordiimonadales bacterium | reverse complement strand
AAACCTCTATCAGCGATGTCCGCTCTGGCCTGGATACCGTGCTGGCGGAGATCAGCGAAGGCACCACGCGCATGGTGTCGGAGGTACGCTCCCTCGGCAGCATGGCGCTGCGCACCAGTGACACGCTGAAGGGCAGTACCGACGCGGTGTCTGCGCGCAACCAGGCCCTGCTGGACAGCTTCAGCGCCGCCATCGGCGCTCTGGCTGACGACGGGCACCGGATCGGCGACCTGATCCAGTCGCTCAGGGACAGTGTCGGCGCGGCGGATACGGCGATTTCGCCTTCGCTCGACCGCATGGCCACCCGCGTTCAGGACGCCAGCGAACTGGCCCGGATGATGGCCGAGTCGCTGGAGGCGGGAAGCGGTGCCATGCTGGTGGAGGCGGAGCAGCTGCGTGACCGGCTGGCCGCGCTGACGCAGGACCTGGATGTGCGGGTGAAAGGGCTGGATACCGCAGCGGACGCTGTCACCACACGTGTCATCGGTGCTGCCGGGGAGATTGAACTGCGTGCCGAATCCCTCGGTGCACTGGGCGCGCGTATCGGCAGCGAAACGCTTGCCCAGGCGGAGGCGCTGGCGACCCATATCAGCACGCTCGCCACCCGCGTCGATGAGAGCGAGAGCCGCATGAGCCAGTCCGGCCAGCGGATCGAGGATGCCAGCGGGCGCAGTACAGCGGCAGCACGGGCCGCAACCACGGCGATCGGTGAGGCGGTGTCGGCGATCGATGCCGGTCTTGGCCGTACCGGAGACATGGAACTTGCAGCCGGGCGTCTGGCCAGCGTGGCGGAGGATTCCCGTAACCGGATCGGTGCCGCAGCTGACGAGAGTCTGGCGCAGTCCCGCGCGCTGGCGCAGGAAAGCGCACAGCTGACCGACCAGACCCGCAGCCTGGTCGAGGCGGCGGCTGGCGGCGCGGCACGTCTGGCCACGGCCCTGGCCAATGCGCGCCAGGAAACCCAGCGCTTCACTGATGCCGAGAGCCGGGCACGGGCTGAGGCGGCAGAGGTCGTCGATGCCCTTGGCGCACGGGTTTCAATGGTGCAGCAGATGTCCGTCGATCTGAAGGCGACGGGCACGGATATCGATGCCCTGCTGGCAGCACGCATCGACGCGCTTTCGAAAGCCGGTGACAGTGCTCGGCAGACAGCGGGCGCGGTGTCCGGGGACCTGACGGACCATCAGCGGCAGCTTGAGCAGATGACAGCAACAGCGCGCGATCATGCTGCAGAGATGGAGCGGGGCATCACGGAGGCCATTGCACGGTTGCAGGCCGACTTCGTGGCACTCGAACAGGGGTTCGCTACGGTCTTCGACCGTCTGCAGGGCAGCACGGAACAGGCCGAGAAGGGGCTGACCAGCGCTCTCGGACGCCTTCAGGATGAAACAACCGCAGTCGAACAGGGGGCAAGTGCCGCTGCCACACGTTTGCAGGGCGAGGCGACGGCACTGGGCCGGTCGCTGCTCGATGCAGGCAAGAAGGGCGAGGGGGCCGCGCGGGTTGTTGCCGATGCGGTGGCGCAATTGCAGGCGGCGCTGGCCACCACGCGCGCGGAGGCCACGGATGCGGATGCGGCAGTAACCGCCTCGACCGCTGCACTGGAGCGACAGCGCAGGGTCTGCGAGGAGGCGATGTCCGAGGCGCAGAAGGCACTTGGCGATGCAGAGCGGATCCTGAGTGCGCAGGTGGGTGCCATGGCCTCCACCTCCAAGGCCGCGACCATGCAGTCCGGCCTCGCCGCGAAGGCGTTCGAAGTTCAGGTGGGGCAATTGCAGAAGGCATCGAAGGGCGCGGCAATGGCGGCTGTCGAATTGCGCGACCGGACGGCGGACAATCGCGACAAGCGGTTCCTGCAGTCTGCGGCCTTCGTGGCGGAGGGACTGAATTCCCTCTCGCTGGACCTGCACCGTCTGCTGGATCGCGATGCAACCGAAACCGAGTGGCGCAAGTTCTATCGCGGCGACCGTGGCTTCTTTGCCCGGCGGCTGGTGGCACGCAGCGAGGCGAAGCAGATCGCCGCGCTTTATCGGGATGGTGATGATTTCCGTCGCTTCGTGGACCTGTATCTCAACGAGTTCGAGTCGCTGATGCTGAATGTGGAACGTGCCGATCAGCAGGGGATGTTGAGTGCCGTGTTCCTCAGTGCTGACGTGGGCAAGCTCTATCTGCTGCTGTGCGAGGCGCTGGAGCGGGAGCCGGCGGGTAAGCGGTTACTGCAACGCGCATCCTGACCGATCAGGCCACTTGATTGCGGCTGCTTCTGTCTGGCATTGAACGCGGCGAACAGAAGGGGGGGGGGAGCGCGCCATGAAGGATGGCAACGGGATACTGGCCGAGTATGGCGTGACCGTCTTCGAGGTCATGAGCCGTCTTGCCATGGAGCATGGTTCGATCAACCTCGGACAGGGCTTCCCTGACGACAACGGACCCGATGACGTGCGCGCCGTGGCGGCGGCGGCGCTGGAGGATCAGCCGAACCAGTATCCGCCGATGCTGGGCGTTCCCGCCCTGCGGCAGGCGGTGGCCGCCCACGGCAAGCGGTTCTACGGGCTGGATGTCGACTGGCAGACGGAGACCATGGTCACCTCCGGTGCCACGGAGTCGCTCGCGGCCTGCTTCCTGGCGCTGATCGAGCCGGGCGACGAGGTGGTCTGCTTCGAGCCGCTCTACGACTGCTACCTGCCGATGATCCGCCGCGCGGGCGGCATTCCGAAGCTGGTACGGCTCGACCCGCCGGACTGGACCCTGCCGGAGGAGCGGCTGCACGCCGCCTTCGGGCCGAAGACCAAGTTCATCCTGCTGAACAACCCCCTGAACCCGGCGGCAAAGGCCTTCAGCCGTGCCGAACTGCAGATCATCGCGGATCTGGTGCGGGAACATGACACCTACGCTGTCTGTGACGAGGTCTATGAGCACATCCTGTTCGATGGCCTGCAGCACACGCCGCTGATCAGCCTGGACGGCATGCGCGACCGCTGCATAAAGATCGGCTCCGCGGGCAAGACCTTCTCGCTGACGGGCTGGAAGGTGGGTTACATGACTGCCTGTCAGGCGCTGCTGCAACGCGTCGCCAAGGCACATCAGTTCCTCACCTTCACCACCGCGCCGAACCTGCAGCGCGCCGTGGCCTTCGGCCTTGCGAAGGACGACAGCTACTTCACCGGCCTGACTGCCGGCATGCAGGCAAAGCGTGACCGTATCCGCGACGGCCTGACTGCCATCGGCTTCGAGGCGGCGCACTGCCAGGGTACCTATTTCCTGAACGCCGACATCCGCTCGGTGGGGTTCGAGGGCAGCGACGTGGACTTCTGCCGTGAAATCACCCTGAACGCCGGTGTCACCACCGTCCCCGTCAGCGCCTTCTACGCCTCCGAGGGCGCACGCACCAATTTCGTCCGCTTCTGCTTCTCCAAGCAGGACAGCATACTGGACGCCGCTGTCGCGAAGCTGGGGGACTGGGTGGCGAGGGGGTGAGTACTGCAATGATGAAGAAGGAATTCCTTCTTGGCTGACCTGCAAAGAGAATTTCGATAATACCTCATAGCAGATCGGGTGGCTCAGGCTGTCTCGACCAAGGTCCAGAACCAGAGAACAAGGTTTGAGACAGGTAATGAAGCTGGACTGACGACATTGAGAATGTGGGCTGAGAACAATGCAGACCATGGATTTTGACGCGTATCAGGAGCAACTGGCCAAGCGGAAGCTGGAGTTGGGGATCGTCATCGACCCTGATGCATACCGCAATGACGGGTCGCGTCGTACGGAGTCCAAGCGGGCGCTCTTGCAAGCCCTGGCTGACAATGCTGCGGCGCAGGGTCGGTCGCTGCCATTCAAGGCGAATTTCTGAAACAGTTCTCACCCGTTCCCGCGCTGCTCCCGCCAGAGGTCGAGCTTTTCCTGGACCGGGCGGTCGGAGAAGCTGAAGAGGACGGCGTCTTGCTCTGCGTTCAGGCTGTACCAGGCCCATGAAGGCACCACGAAATGGTCTCGGGGGCCGAAGCTGTAGGTCTCGTCGGCGATGGTGACGGTGCCCGTTCCCTCGACGACCGAGAACACCATGGCATCCGTGGCGCGGTAGGGGACACCGGCGAACCCCTTCGGCAGCAACTGCATGAAGGTCGCCATGGTCGGGATGGCATGATCGCCGTTCACCGGATTGACGTAGCGCAGTTTCAGGCCCTGTGCGGGATCCCATTCCTCCGTGCGGCGCATGGTCTCCAGAGCATCGCGCGTGCGGCTGTAGGGATAGCTGAACACGGGCGAGGTATGGGTGGGTGCGGTATAGCCGTCGGGCAGCATGCCCTGGCCATAGCGCGCCAGTGAATCGCCGACCGGGCGGGCGATCGGCTGGCGGTCCTCGCCCCATTTCTCCACGAAGCTGGCGTCGAACAGGGTGATCATCGGGATGTCGAGTCCATCCAGCCAGACCATCGGTTCGGCAGAGTCGTTGCCGTGG
>CAXBNO010000330.1:0-4464 GCA_963976775.1 uncultured Kordiimonadales bacterium | reverse complement strand
TTGTTTCTCTTCTCCGCCTCGTGTTGTCAGCGCTGTCAGCCGGTCGCGCACCTGGGCGGGAATCCGCCTCGGTCGCCCGTCCAGCCCGATGAATGCGGCGCGCACCTGCGTTTGCACCAGCACCTCGTCCTGCCGCATCACATTCTGCGACAGGGACAGTGTTGCCCCCTTCATTTCAGTCAATCGCGTCTCGACCAACAGGTCGTCGTCAAGCCGCGCCGGAGCCAGATAGCTGGCCGTGACATCCCTGACAGCAAACATCGCGCCAGAGTCCTGCTCCATCATCGCCCGCTGGTCGATCCCCAGCAAACGCAGCATGTCCGACCGCGCCCGTTCAGTGAACTTCAGGTAGTTCGCGTAATAGACGATGGCGCCCGCATCCGTGTCTTCCCAATAGACACGCACGGGCATCAGGTGCGCGTCGCCGCTGATACGGCCCCTGGCACCTGCCGGATCAGACCTGGCCGGATCAGACATCGTTACCGTCCGGCAGGTCGAGAGAGGGCTGGCCGCCATCGTGGCCGGCTGGCGGTGACGGGGCGGTGAGTCCCAGGTGCTGCCAGGCCGCCGCTGTCATCATCCGCCCGCGCGGCGTGCGGACAATCAGGGCAAGCTGCATCAGGTAGGGTTCGATGATGTCCTCGATGGCGTCGCGCGGCTCCGACAGTGCCGCCGCCAGATTGTCCACACCCACCGGCCCGCCGCCATAGGACTGGGCCATGCAGGTGAGATAGCGCCGGTCCATGCCGTCCAGACCCAGTCCGTCGACCTCCAGCCGTGTCAGGGCCGCGTCCGCCTTCACCCGATCCACCGTTTCGGCACCCGCCACGGACGCAAAGTCGCGCACCCGGCGCAGCAGGCGACCCGCCACACGTGGCGTGCCCCGCGCCCGCTTGGCAATCTCGGCGCAGCCGTCTTCGGTCAGGCTCAGCCCCAGCACCTCGGCGCCACGGCGAACAATGCGTTCAAGTTCAGCAGGCTTGTAGAACTCCAGTCGGCAGGGAATGCCGAACCGGTCCCGCAGCGGCGTGGTCAGCAGACCCGACCGCGTCGTCGCGGCGACAAGCGTGAACGGCGGCAGGTCGATCTTCACGGATCGCGCCGCTGGTCCCTCCCCGATGATCAGGTCCAGCTGAAAGTCTTCCATGGCCGGATATAGAATTTCTTCTACGGCAGGATTAAGGCGATGAATCTCGTCGATGAACAGCACATCGCGCGCTTCCAGATTGGTCAGGATCGCGGCCAGATCCCCCGCCCGTGCGATGACCGGGCCGGATGTCGCCCGGAAATTGACCCCCAGTTCCCGCGCCACGATCTGCGCCAGCGTGGTCTTGCCCAGCCCCGGCGGGCCGAAGAACAGCACATGGTCCATCGCCTCCGACCGGCCCCGGGCAGCGGAGATGAACACGTCCAGGTTCTCGCGGACCTTCTGCTGGCCGATGAAGTCGTTCAGGACCTGGGGGCGCATGGTCACCTCCCCCGAGTCCTCGTCACGCCGTTCCCCGGTGATCAGCCGCTCCTCACTCATGTCGCCAGCGCCTTCAGTCCGGCGGTGATCAGGGCCGACGCGTCCGCATCCTCACCGACAGCCGCCCTGGCGCGGCGCACGGCCACCTCTGCCTCCGCCTTGCGATAGCCAAGGTTGACCAGCGCGGAGACAGCGTCAGCAGCAGCACCAACCGGTCCGGCAGGTGCGGTGAACACTGCGCCATCCGCAGCTGGCGCGATACCGCCCATCTTGTCCTTCAGTTCGCTCGCCAGTCTTTGTGCCAGTCGCTTGCCGACCCCCTGCGCCCGGGTCAGCAGAGCCACGTCGCCGGTACTGATCGCGTTCTGCACGTCAGTGACGGTCAGGGCCGAAAGGATCGCCAGCGCCACCTTCGCGCCGACACCCTGCACGGTCTGCAGGACCAGAAAGAGATCCCGCTCCGCCAGTTCGGCAAAGCCGTAGAGGTGAATGTGATCCTCCCGCACGTGGGTCTCGATCTCCAGCACCGCCGCATCGCCGACCTGACCGAGTTGCTGCAGCGTCCGGCCCGAACAGAAGACGAGATAGCCGACACCACCAACATCGATGATGGCGTGTTCCTCCCCCAGCCGGTCCACCCTGCCCTTCAGCCGCGCGATCATGTCCGCTCCGCCCATTGTTTCGCCTGGGCGCGGGTGTCCGACGAATCGTCACCCGCCCACCCTCGCTGAATAGCAGATTTGCCGCAGCCCGGCGCTCCGATATGCTGTAACCGGCATGACAGGGGAGGACTGGAAATGCTGAGCAAGGCGGACAATGAACTGCTGACACTGACAGGACCCGGAACGGCGATGGGCAACCTGTTCAGGGAATTCTGGCATCCGGTGGCACTGCTGGCGGAAGTCGCGGAACCGGACGCGGCACCGAAGCGGCTGAAGATCCTGGGGGAGGACATGCTGCTGTTCCGGCAGACCGACGGTCGTCTCGGACTGGTCGAACCCCGCTGCCCGCATCGCGGAGCCGACCTGTTCTGGGGCCGGAACGAGGAGTGCGGACTGCGCTGCATCTATCACGGCTGGAAGTTCGGCGTGGACGGCACCTGCATCGACATCCCGAACATGGTTCCCGGCAAGCTGCGCGACAATTTCCTGAAATCGGTCCGTATCCGCAGCTATCCGGTCCGCGAATGGGGCGGCATGGTCTGGGCATGGATGGGTGATCCGGCGCGGGCGGTCGACCTGCCCCGTGTCGAATGGGCGCTGGTCCCGGATTCACACCGCTATGTCTCGAAGAAGCTGCAGGAATGCAACTGGGCGCAGGCACTCGAAGGCGCGATCGATACCGCGCACTTCACCTTCGTGCATCGCAACCTGACACCACCCCCAACACACCTGTCGGTCTATGCCGACAAGCGCGCGGCCTGGATCGATGCCGACGGCGCGCCCTACTACGAGGTTCTGGAGCATGATGCGGGTCTGGTGCTCGGCGGGGCGCGACGTGGTGATCCGGGTGAAACCTACTGGCGGATCAGCCAGTACATGGTGCCGAACCATGCAACCGCCCCCAATGCGATGCCGGGAGAGACCTATACGGCGCAGACCTGGGTGCCGGTGGACGAGGAAAACTGCTGGATCTTCACCACAGCCTGGAACCCGGACCGTCCGCTGAACGAGGAAGAACTGTTCCGCTACACCTCAGGGCGCAGTGTGCATGCCGAAGTGGACGAGAACTACGTGCCGCTGCGCCGCCGCGCCAACGACTACATGATCGACCGGGAAGCGCAGAAGACAGTGTCCTTCACCGGCATCACCGGCCTTTCGGAGCAGGATGCCTGCGTGCAGGACAGTCAGGGACGCATTGCCGACAGGACGCGGGAAACCCTGACGCCATCGGATGAGGGCGTGGTGCGCTTCCGGAAACTGATCATGGGAATGGCGCGCAAGCTGGCGGCAGGCGAGCGTCCGCAGGCGGTGCGGACACCCGGCGCCTACACGACGCGCAGCGGTGGTGCGATAGCGGCGGAGGGTACGGGCCTAGCGGAGGTGATGAGCGACCGCTTCGGCGATCCGCGCGGCGTCGTCTCGGACGCGGCGGACTGAGGTTCACACGAGCAGGCTGACCCTGCCCCCGGATCCGGAGGCAGGGTCGAGAGCCGTATTCAGCTGGCAGCGCGCTGCGGCTGGCGGCGCGGCTTGCGGCTGGCCGGACTTGCTGCCGGACGGCCGCCATCACGATTGCCGGCCGGGGCACCATGGCGACCGCGCTCGTTGCGGCCACCTTCGGCATTGCGCTTCCACGGACGCGTCGAATTGCTGTTGCCGCCCGGCTTGCGGCCACGACCGCCACCACCCTTCTTCTGCGGCACATGGGCCGGCAGGATAACGGGCTCGCCATCTTCATCCGTCTTCTTCAGATCCATGGCGATCAGCCGCTCGATATCACGCAGCAGCCCGCGTTCCTCGCTGTCACAGAAAGCGATGGCGACACCGCTCTTGCCCGCGCGGGCGGTTCGCCCGATGCGGTGGACATAGGATTCCGGCACGTTCGGCAGTTCGAAATTGATCACGTGGGTCACGCCATCGATGTCAATGCCACGGGCCGCAACATCCGTCGCGACCATGACGCTGACACGCCCGTCCTTGAACTGGCCCAGCGCACGGTCACGCTGCGACTGGTTCTTGTTGCCGTGGATCGCCACGGCATTGATGCCTTCGCGTTCCAGATGCTTGGTGATCTTGTCGGCACCATGCTTGGTCCGGCTGAAGACGATGGTGCGCTCGGCCTCCTCCGACTTCAGCACATCGACCAGAACACGCTTCTTGTCGCCTGCGGGAATCATCATGACCCGCTGGGAAATCAGTTCGATCGGCTGCGCCACCGGTGCCACGGCGATCTCGACCGGGCGGTCAAGGAAATCCTTGGCGAGGGCGCGGATCGGCGTCGGCATGGTCGCGGACAGAAGGGCGGTCTGCCGGTCCTTCGGCACGGCCTGCATG
>CAXBNO010000329.1:0-4467 GCA_963976775.1 uncultured Kordiimonadales bacterium | reverse complement strand
AATCGACCAGGAACAGCTCCCCCGGCTGCAGCCGCCGATTGGTTTCCGGCGTCACGCGGTAATGCACGATGGCCCCGTTGGGGCCGGAGCCGGAAATGGTGTCGAAGGACAGGTCCCGGATCAGGTCGTTCTGGCGGCGAAACCCCTCCAGGGTCTCGGCTGCCGTGATCTCGTCCACCGACCCGTCACCGGCATGGGCGTCCAGCCAGGCCAGGAACCGCACGACCGCCGCCCCGTCGCGGACATGGGCGTCGCGGCTGCCCTGTATCTCCACCGGATTCTTGCGGGCCTTGGGCAGCATGGTCGGGTCCTCGCCCAGCACCACCTCAGCGCCGACATCGCGCAACCGCTCCGTCACCGCCTTCACGGCGCTGGGCCGGTCCACCAGCACATGCTTGCCCGCAAGCGCCGTCAGCCCATCGGCAAAGGTGGCCTTCGGCGCGATGGAAACGGCGTTGCCCATGTGCTCCCGGGCCGCGTCGGTGATCTTCTGCGGGTCCATGAACAGGTCGACGCGCGCATCGCCATGCAGCACGGCAAAGCCCAGCGGCAGCGGCGTGCGGGGCACGTCGCCGCCCCGGATGTTCAGCAGCCAGGCAATCGACTCCGGCAGGGTGAGCACGGCGGCGTCCGCGCCCTTCTGCTTCACGATCTCCGCGATGCGCTGCCGCTTGGCCTCCGCCGTTTCACCTGCATGTTCAATGTCATGCGGTACCACCGGTGCCATCGGCGGCGCGGGCCGGTCCTGCCAGATCAGATCGACGGGATTGCGGGCGACCGGCACCAGCTCAGCGCCCGCGTCCTTCACTGCCTTCTCCACAGCGGTCAGGCCCGCCGCCGTGTGCAGCCAGGGATCGAAACCCAGCCGCTGCCCGGGTTGCAGCACTTCGCGCAGCCAGTCGCTCGCCGGTTCCTCGGTGACATGGCGGATATCGAAGATCTCCAGATCCACCTGGTCGCGAACAGCCAGCGTGTAGCGACCATCGACGAACATGGCGGCCCGGTCGGCCAGCACGATGGCCAGCCCGGCGGACCCGGTGAAGCCGGTCAGCCAGGCCAGCCGCTCCGCATTCGCGGGCACCCATTCGCCGAAATGCTCGTCGTTGCGCGGGATCAGGAACCCGTGGATTCCGCTTGCCTGCATCTCCGCCCGCAGGCGGCTCACGCGATCAGACACGTTTGTACTCCAGCTTTGCAAGGGTGCTGCACCGGCCCACTCCCCCACCCGGCCACCCACGCAAGTATCCTGAAATGGGTGGCCGGGTGGGGGAGTGGGCCGGTGCGACCGTCACCAAGAAAAATCTGCCTGTTACCCTAACCGACCCGAGGGCCGCCGCAAGCGCAGCACCGACCATTCGTTCTGCCGGTGATGCGTCACCAGTTTCAGGCCGAGCGGGCAATAGCGGGTCAGCACCATCGGCACCTGCCGGGTCAGGATCCCCGCCAGGATCAGATCACCGCCCGGTGCCACATGCCCCGCGATCATGCGTGACATGCTGGCCAGCGGACGGGCGAGGATATTGGCAAAGACCAGGTCATAGGGGCCACCGTCGCGGACCAGTCGGTGACGGGTGCCATCCGCGAAGGCGAAACGCGTCAGATGCTTCGCGTCGTTCAGTTCCGCATTCTCGATCGCCACCGTCACCGAGACTGCGTCGATGTCGGTGCCGACACCCCGTGCACCGGTCAGCCGGGCCGCGGCAATGGCCAGGATGCCCGCCCCCGTGCCCACATCCAGCACCCGCCGCACGCGGCGCTGCCGGGCGACCTGCTGCAGCAGGATCATGCAGCCTTCGGTGCTTTCGTGCCGCCCGGTGCCGAAGGCCTGTCCCGCCTCGATCACCAGGTCGATGCGCCCGGTGATGGCCGGCTTGTCCCAGCCGCCCCGGACCCGGAACCGGCCGATGTCGAGGGCCGGCAGCGCCGCCTGCGATTCCGCCACCCAGTCACGCATCTCCAGCGGCGCGACCTCGCTCTCCCCCGGCACCGGCCAGTGGGCAAGGTCGGGTTCGTGATCGACGATCGCGGTCACCCGCCAGCGTCCGTCGTCGGCCCTGAAGACGGAGGTGGAGAGCGGCAGGTCACCCAGCGCCGCCTCCACCGCCTGCATCGTCGGCAGATCGGTCACGGTGATGACCTGCCAGTAGGCATCATCCACCTGGTCGCTCGTGGCGTTCATGCCAGTGCTGTCCCGACGCCCAGTCTCACAGGCCGTCGAACAGCGCGGTCGAGAGATAGCGCTCGGCGAAGGACGGCAGGATGACGACAATCACCTTGCCCGCCATGTCGGCCCGCTGCGCCACTTCCAGCGCAGCCGCGACGGCGGCACCGGAGGAGATGCCAACGGGAATGCCTTCCTCCCGCGCCAGACGGCGGGCGGTTTCGAAGGCAGTCTCGTTGCCAATGGTCAGCACCTCGTCCACCAGCGAGGTGTCCAGGTTCTCCGGCACGAAACCGGCACCGATACCCTGGATCTTGTGCGGCCCGGGATTGCCGCCGGACAGCACCGGGCTGTCCTCCGGCTCCACCACAACAAGCTTCATGGCCGGGTTGCGCTGCTTCAGTACCCGACCGATGCCGGTGGCCGTGCCGCCGGTGCCGACGCCGGAGATCACCACATCGACCTTGCCGCCGGTATCCGCCCAGATCTCCTCTGCCGTGGTCGAGACATGGATCGCGGGATTGGCCGGGTTGGCGAACTGCTGCGGCATCACAGCGCCGGGCGTTGCCTCCACCATCTCCTTTGCCTTCGCGATGGCGCCGGGCATCCCCTTCTCAGGCGGTGTCAGTTCCAGTGTCGCGCCCAGCAGCTTCAGCATCCGCCGCCGCTCCACCGACATGCTTTCCGGCATCACCAGGGTCAGCGGATAGCCCTTGGCCGCGGCGACGAAGGCCAGCGCGATACCGGTGTTGCCCGACGTCGGCTCGATAATCTGACCGCCCGGCTTCAGGCTGCCATCGGCCTCCATCGCCTCGATCATGGCGACACCGATCCGATCCTTCACCGACGACAGCGGATTGAAGAACTCCAGCTTGGCAAGCACCTGCGCGCCCGGAGCGACGCCGTCAGTGACCCGGTTCAGGCGGACCAGCGGCGTCGAACCGATGGTATCGATGATGGATTCGTAGATGCGACCGCGCGGGGCGGTGAAACGTTGGTCGGTGCTCATGATGTACTGCTCCCCCGGAGTTGATTGCTTTCGTGCTCAGCTGATCAGATAAGGCTGACCGTCAGATCGTGAAGTCCCGTGATGCACGACTGGCGCGCGCAACGCCCGCGTCCTGGGCGCGGCGGCAGAGGTCTTCCAGCGTCACGGTCTCCAGACGCTCCATGATCTCGTCCTGGATCTCGCTCCAGAACGGACGGATGATTTCCTGACCCAGCGGCGAACCGCCCTGATCCTGTTCCTCGTCCTCGGCGGCGATGATGCGGATGATCTCCGCCACGCTGATGCGTCGCCGTTCCCGCGCCAGGGTGTAGCCGCCGCGCGGCCCGCGCACCCCCTTCAGGATGCCGGCCCGCACCAGTTGCTGCATGGCCTGCTCCAGATAACGCGGCGGAATGCCCTGCCGGTCCGTGATGTCCTTCGACTGCACCGGGTCGGGACGGGCGTTGTAGGCAATGTCCACCACCGCATCCAGCGCATAGAGGGTCTTCTTCGGCAGACGCAGTGCGTCCTTCATGAGGATCGTCCCCCCGTTGAACCAAAGCCGCCCGCACCGCGTTGTGTCTCCGTCAGCGCGGCACGTTCCTGCCAGTTGCCGCGCGCTACCTTGGCCACCACCATCTGCGCGATCCGGTCGCCGTGGCTGATCCGAAACGGCGCGTCCCCGTGATTGATCAGGATGACACCCACCTCGCCCCGATAGTCCGCATCCACCGTGCCGGGCGTGTTCAGCACGGTCACGCCGTGCTTCAGCGCCATGCCGGAACGGGGCCGGACCTGCGCCTCGTACCCCGCAGGCAGCGCGATGGCGATCCCCGTCGGCACCAGCGCCCGCCCGCCCCGGGCATCCAGGGTCAGCGCGCCGTCTGTCAGGGCCGCCCGCAGGTCCATGCCCGCCGCGCCATCGGTTTCATAGGCTGGCAGAGGCAGGTCCGCACCATGCGCCAGCCGCCGGATTTCGATGGAGACATCCTGTATCATGTGCGCCCCAGATGCAGGGCGATGCGCTGGACCAGCCGCTCCGCCACCTGCTGCTTGCTGAGGGGGGGCCAGGTATCCGGCTCCCCGCCCGAGATCAGGGTGACACTGTTGTTGTCACCGCCGAAGGTGCCGGTGGCAGGGCTGACGTCATTGGCCAGGATCCAGTCACAGCCCTTGCGCTGCCGCTTGGCGATGGCATGTTCGATGACCTTCTCGGTCTCGGCGGCGAAGCCGATGACAAGGCCGGGCCGCGCCTCCGTCCGACCGGAAAGCGTGGCCAGAATGTCCGGATTTTCCGCGAAGGCCAGACCGGGCGGGC
>CAXBNO010000328.1:0-4480 GCA_963976775.1 uncultured Kordiimonadales bacterium | reverse complement strand
TGATGGAGAAGGAGCTTGTGTTCGGCATCGGCCCGGCCGGTACCGGCAAGACCTATCTCGCGGTGGCGGCGGCGGTCAGCATGATGCTGACCCACCAGGTGGATCGCATCGTGCTCTCGCGACCGGCCGTCGAGGCGGGCGAGCGGCTGGGGTTCCTGCCCGGCGACATGCGCGACAAGGTCGATCCCTATCTCCGCCCGCTCTATGACGCCCTCTACGACATGCTGCCGGCCGAGCAGGTGGCGAAGAAGCTGGAGACCGGCGAGATCGAGGTTGCGCCACTCGCCTTCATGCGCGGTCGCACGCTCGCCAATGCCTACGTCATCCTGGATGAGGCGCAGAACACGACGCCCGTGCAGATGAAGATGCTGCTGACCCGTCTGGGCGAGAATTCCCGCATGGCGATCACCGGCGATCTCTCGCAGGTTGATCTGCCGCGCGGCACCCGCTCCGGACTGCGTGAAGCGCTGGAAGTACTGCACGATGTGGAAGGCATAGCCTTCACGTCGTTCGACGCGCGCGATGTTGTCCGTCATCCCATGGTGACCCGCATCGTTCGCGCCTATGCCAGTCACGAGCAGGCCGAGCTGTTCGAGGGATCGGGGAAGGAGTCGTGAGCATTACTGCCCCGGCCCCCGCTGTTTCCGAACTGCCCCAGGTGGAGGTCGTGCACGCGGCGGAAGGCTGGCCTGATGACGCTGAGGCTGTCGTCCGGAGGGCGGCCCATGCCGTGCTGTCTGGGTTCGCGGATGCGGCATCCTTCGGCGACATCTCGGTCGCCCTGATGGATGACGCGTCCATACAGGTTCTGAACCGCGACTACCGGGGCAAGGACGCCCCGACAAACGTGCTTTCCTTCCCGGTGGAGGAAGATGGTGGCATTCTGCCGCCAGGTGAGCGACTTCCGCTGGGCGATATCGCGGTGGCGCTGGAGACCGTGGTGCGGGAAGCGGTCGAGGAAGACAAGTCGCTGGCCGTACATCTGGCACACATGGTCGTGCACGGTACCCTGCATCTGCTGGGTTACGATCACGAACTGGACAGCGAGGCCGAGGAGATGGAAGCCCTGGAACGGGATGTTCTTGCCGGCCTCGGTATCGCGGACCCTTACAGGACATGACAGGACTGACACGCTGATGAGCGATTCATCTTCCAGTATGCAGCCCCGCAACGGCGGGGCCGATGACGAAACGGAACAAGGCACCAGAAAGGGGTCGTGGCTGGGCGACCTGGTCCGCAACCTGACAGGTAGCAAGCCGGAGGAGAATGGCTGGCGCGAAAGCCTGGAGGAGTTGCTGGAGGAGCACGAGATCGGCGATGCCGAACTTGGCCCGGAAGAGCGGCACATGCTCTCCAACATCATTTCCCTGGGCGAAAAGCGTATCGAGGACGTGATGGTCCCCCGCGCCGACATCGTTGCTCTGGAGATGGGATTGCCCCTGCAGGAGGTGGTGGAAGGCTATCTCGCCGCGCCGCACTCCCGCCTGCCGATCTATCGGGAGAACCTGGACGACATTGTCGGCATTCTCCATGTCAAGGATCTGGTCCAGCTCTGGGGGCAGGAGGGCGATGTCGACCTGACGCCGATCCTGCGCCAGCCGCTGGTCGTGCCGCCGTCAAAGCCGGTAACCGATCTGCTGGTGGAAATGCGGGCTCAGCGCCGCCATTTCGCCATCGTTGTCGATGAATACGGTGGTGTCGACGGCTTGGTGACGATCGAGGATCTGATCGAGGAAGTGGTCGGCGACATTCGCGATGAGCATGATACGGAGGAGGAACCGGTCTTCATCGAGCATGAGGACGGGACCATCGAGGTCGATTCCCGGTACGAGCTGGAGGATTTCGAAGCGCGGGTTGGCTGTGACCTGCTGACCGATGCCGATGACGAGGAAATCGACACGCTGGGCGGTTTCATCTTCGTGACGCTGGGGCGCGTGCCGAAACGCGGCGAGGTGGTGCGCCACGACTGCGGGCTGGAGTTCGAGATCGCCGACGCGGATCCCCGGCGGATCAAGTTGCTGCGGGTCCGCCGTTTTTCGCCTTCCGCCGCTGACGGGGAGCGGACGGAGAAGAGCGGGCTGTGACGCGGCTGGCCGGTCGCATGGCCGTGCTTTCCGGCTGGCGACGCCTGTTGCTGGCCTTCCTGCTCGGCGCCCTGATGAGCCTCGGCTTCGCGCCGTTCCACCTGTTTCCTGTCTTCTGGATCGGCTTTGGTGGCCTGTTGCTGCTGCTGAGTGGCGTCCATCGCGGGCGCGCCGCCTTCGCCCTTGGCTGGTGGTTCGGCTGGGGGCATTTCATCGCGGGCCTGTACTGGATCGCTTCCGCCTTTCTGGTGGAGCCGGACAAGTTCGCCTGGATGGTGCCGTTTCCGGTACTGGGGCTGCCTGCCCTGCTGGCACTCTTCCCGGCGATTGCCGTCTGGCTGGCCTGGCGTTTGAGCAAGCCGGGCACATTCCGCCTCTTTCTTCTGTCGGCAACTTGGACACTGGCCGAGGTGGCGCGCGGTGAGGTTCTGACCGGGTTTCCCTGGAACCTGGCGGGCTATGGCTTTGGCTTCGCCGATGCCGCGATGCAGCCCGCTGCCTGGATCGGCACTGTGGGACTGAGTTTTCTGGCGGTCCTGGCCGGGGGGGCGCCGTCGCTGGCCCTTGCCGGGCGGAATCACTGGCGAGCTCCCGTCGCGATCCTGCTCGGGACGCTGGTTCTGATCGGGGCGGGGGCGTGGCGGCTGTCGAACGCCCCCCCGGACCTCTCGGCTGCCGACACGCCGACGATCCGCATCGTGCAGGCCAACATCGCGCAGCGTGACAAGTGGCGGCCGGATCTGATCGAGGCCAATTTTGCCCGGAACCTGGCCATGAGCCTGCCTTCCGCCGCGCAGTGGATGCCGGATCTGGTGATCTGGCCGGAAACGGCGGCAACATTCCGGATCAATGCGGACCTGACCGCGCGGCAACGCATCGCCCAGGTAGCCGAACAGATCAACGGGCTGGTGATAACCGGTGCCCCGCGTGTCGAGACAGGTACCGGCACGGTGCGATTCTTCAATTCCGCCGTCGCGATCAACCCGGAGGCACAGATCGTCGACAGCGCCGACAAGCATCACCTGGTGCCGTTCGGAGAGTACCTGCCATTGCGAAACATGCTGTCGCGCATCGGTCTGGACAAACTGGCGCAAGGGAGAGGCGATTTCTCGCCCGGTGCAGGTGGCAATGGCGGACTGCTGCACCTGCCGGGACTGCCGCCGGCGCGTGTGCTGATCTGCTACGAGGTGATCTTTGCGGACGAGGTCGGCTCCGGCGGTGCACGACCCGGCTGGCTGCTTTCGTTGACCAACGATGCCTGGTTCGGGACGCTTACCGGGCCTGACCAGCATTTCGCCATGGCCCGCTTCCGGGCAGTTGAACAGGGGTTGCCGCTGGTCAGGGCCGCAGGAACCGGAATTTCAGCGATCGTTGATGCCTACGGTCAAGTGCAGGGCAGGCTTGATCTGGGAGTGCAGGGGGTTCTGACTGGCACATTACCCGGGCACGCCGAAGAAACCCTGTATGCAATTGCAGGTCGATGGCCGGTTATCTTGTTCATGTGCATGCTTCTTGTTGTATCTTTGGGTAACATAGTCATGGGTGCGCGGCGGAAGATGTGATCCGCCGTACATGTTCTTTGCTGCAATATTGAATAAATTTGCATCCAATTGAAGTCTGACGGGTTAATGCTCCAGACAAGCATGTGCGATCAACAAGTGTTCGCCACAACCTTCGGTTTAGTGTCCCGTTTCTCGCTTGACGAATTGTCATGAAATCTACATAGGAAAGCCGTCGGGGAACGGGAAAGGGCGCTGCTGGCTGGAATGCCCGCGCGGTAACTTTGTAAGTAGTGCGAGGACTCAATCTTGGCTGAACATCCACATCCGGTAGATGTCTACGTTGGCGGGCGAATCAGGCTGTGCCGGACTCTGAAAGGCCTCAGTCAGCAGAAGCTGGCCAATGCGCTGGGGCTTACCTTCCAGCAGGTACAGAAATACGAGCGCGGCGCGAACCGGGTTGGCGCGAGCCGTGTATTCGAACTCAGTGAGATTCTGGACGTACCGCCGTCCTTCTTCTTCGATGGCGCGCCTGCGACCGGCAAGGGAGGCAGCGCTTCACCTTCCGGACTGGGCGAATCAGAGCCTGCGCCGTTTGATTCGGAACGCCTGTTCCGGCGCGAGATCCTGGAATTCGTGCGGGCCTACGACAAGATTTCAGACCCTGCCGTTCGCAAGCGGCTCTTCGAACTCGTCAAGGCAATTGGCGCGCAGTTCGAAGCGGAAGTGTCCAAGGACTGACCTGCGGCCCTTTGGGTCAGGCGACAATCCGGTCGAGTGTGGCACTTGACCGGATCAATCCTGCTTGTCACAAAGCGTCGCGTTTGAGATTTCCGAGCACTGAATGCTGACAGGAGGGGCGACTTTGCCGCGGCAGAATTTTCTTTTCACTTCCGA
>CAXBNO010000327.1:0-4485 GCA_963976775.1 uncultured Kordiimonadales bacterium | reverse complement strand
GATGTTCACGGCGGGCAAACGCGACGAGATGATCCAGCGCTCGGGCCGACGCACGGTGCCGCAGATCTTCATCGGCGAGACCCATGTCGGCGGTTTCGACGACATGGAAGCGCTGGATGAGGCCGGACGTCTCGATCCGCTGCTGAAGGGTGCGGCGTGAGTGACACCTTCCGCGCCGCCTGCATCCAGCCGAACACCGGCACCGACTGGGCAGCCAACCTGAGCGCCTGCACGGGCTGGATCGAACAGGCCGCCGCTGAAGGCGCCAGCTACATCCAGACGCCGGAGGTGAGCAACTTCATCTATCGCCGCCGCCAGGACACGATGGCCAATACCCATGCGGAGGCGGATGACCCCTCGCTGAAGGCCTATCGCGAACTGGCCGCACGGCTGGGAGTCTGGATCAACATCGGCTCCCTGGCGCTGAAGGGGGAGGGGGAGCGGCTCGCCAACCGCTCCTTCCTGATCGCGCCGGATGGGGCCATCGCCAACCGCTACGACAAGATCCACATGTTCGACGTGGAACTGCCCTCCGGACAGAAGTTCATGGAATCGCGGGCCTATCAGCCGGGAGAGCAGGTGAACGTCATTGATGTCCCCGTCACCGGTGATGTGGCCATGAAGCTGGGCATGACCATCTGCTACGACATGCGCTTTCCCCACCTCTATCGTGACCTTGCCAAGGCGGGTGCGGAGGTGCTGACCATGCCGTCCGCCTTCACGGCGGAGACCGGCAAGGCGCACTGGCATGTGCTGCTGCGCGCCCGCGCGATCGAGAACGGCTGCTTCGTCATCGCCGCCGCGCAGACAGGGTCCCACGACGGTGGCCGGGAGACCTATGGCCACTCCCTGATCGTCGATCCCTGGGGCGAGGTGCTGGCCGATGCCGGAACCGATACCGGCTATGTCACCGCCGAGATCGATCTGGCAAAGGTCACCTCGTCGCGGCAGTCGGTGCCCTCACTCGGCAATGACCAGGCCTACACCCTGACGGACTGACAGCGGCCTCTATCGTCGCCCGCCCGCGATCTTCACTGCGTCGGGGTGCGCGCGCAGGCGGGCCATGGCGAGGAAGCCCAGCAGCGGCCCGACGGCGATGGTCCAGAAGGCCCATTCCCAGCCGATCAGCGCAACCACTTCCGGCAGCATGTGGATGGGGATTAGGGTCAGCAGGAAACCGATGCAGGTCTGGGCCGTGACCATGGTGCCGACGCGCTCCGGGTCCGCCAGTTCCATGACGGAGGAGGAGAACTGCGCCGAATCGGCGATCACCACCACGCCCCAGAACAGGCAGAACAGGGCCAGGATCCATGGCGGGCCACCGAACAGGAACCCGGCGACCAGACAGCACCCGGCACTGAGACCCATGGCGGACATGGTCACTGCCGTGCGTCCGATCCGGTCCGCCAGCCAGCCGCCCAGCAGCGCACCGATGGCACCGGCCCCCAGCACGCCGAAGGTCAGCAGCGACGCATTCAGCCCGACGCGCGGGTCGCCCGCCCCGTACCAGCGGCTGAAGGAGGCATTGAGGAACACCACCATCCAGCCCCAGACCGCATAGAGTTCCCACATGTGGCCGAAATAGCCGAAGTTGGCGAGACGCAGGGCGCGGTTGCGCCAGGCCTCCAGCACCGCGGATGGCTTGAAGGCGGCACGACGCATCGCGTTGGGGCCGAGTGCCATGAACTGCACCAGCACACCACCGGTCAGGGCTGCGGCGCTGGTCACCCCAAGGGTCAGCCGCCAGTCGATCCCGGCGAGGAAGGCCTGCGCCAGATGCGGTGCGCCGGAACCAAGCGTCAGGGCACCGACCAGCAGGCCGGTCAGCAGCCCCATGTCCGCCTTGGCCCAGGTCGCGATCATCTTCATGCCGACGGGGTACAGACCGGCCATGCTGACCCCGATGCAGAACCGCAGCACGGGCACCAGGGGGGAGGCCGGATCGATCCAGATCAGGGAGGCATTGGCCGTGCAGGCAACGGCGGCCGATGCGCCGAAGAAGTACTGCGGCCGCCAGCGGTCGGCGAGACCGAGGATAGCGCTGATCAGCGTGCCCGTGACGAACCCGATGCTGAGCATCGACGTATAGAGCGATGCCTGCAGGGAGGTGATTTCCGTCTCCGCCCGGATCGCGGGCAGGGTTGCCGCCCCGGAGAACCAGACGCTCAGCGCCAGAACCTCCGCCAGTGCCAGCAGCAGCACTGATCGCCATTTGCCACTCATCCGATTCCCCCCACGTGCGCACTGTGGCGCAAGGCGACGATAGGGGGTTACGGCGGTTTTGGAAATCCTGCGGGGTGCCTGGTCAGGCGGCCTTCCGGGCCTGCAGCACGCGGAAGGTGGCGGAGACCAGTGCGCAGGGTTCGCCATCCGCCGTGACCTGGCCCTGGGCGATGTCCACCTTGCCGCCGGACTTGATGTAGATCGGGCGGAACTCCAGCCACTGGCCGATCTGGGCGCTCTGCACGAACTCCAGGTTCAGCGTGATCGTCACCAGGCTGCTGCCGTCGTTGCGCCGCTGGCGACATGAATGACCCAGCGCATTGTCGGCGAGGGCGGAGATCAGGCCGCCATGCACGAAGCCGCGACCGTTGCAGTGCTGTTCCCCCGCGCGCAGCCCGATGACTACCGCATCATCGGAGACGTGGGAGTAGAGCGGTTCCCAGGGATCGGTCAGCGGACTCTTGCGGAAATGCGGCAGGAAGCCTTCCGGCACATCGCTTGTTGAGGCCAGTGTCATGTCAGGCTCCTCTGTTGGCTGGATCGGCAAGCCGGGTGGCAAGGAAGTTGCCCGCTTCCAGCAGGGCGTCGGTCGACCGTGCGGCGCGCGACAGTGTCATGGCGCCGTCCAGCAGTGATCGGGCCATGTGGGCGTTGCGCCGCGCGTGATCCGGCGCGAACCCGCGGGCGATGAACAGGTCCGTGAAGGCACCGCTGATCGCCTCGCTGCCCACTTTCAGGGCTTCGGCAATGTCGGATTCATGCGGCACGACCTCATTGGAGAGGACCGTCAGCAGCGGCCCTTCCGACCAGCCCGTGCGCTTCAGCCAGGTGGCGCGTGCGCTGGCCATCCCGCGCAGCAGACCGGGCAGGTTCCGCCTGCCGCTCGCGGCGCGATGCAGGGCATCCGTGACCGCCTCGGTCATTTCTTCCACCGCTGCGACAGCCAGGCCGGACTTGCCGGTCGGGAAATGGTGATAGAGCGACCCGCGCGGCGCGGATGCGAGCTTCAGCACCTCCGCCGTCCCGACCGCCGCATAGCCGCGTTGCTGGACAAGCCGGGTGAATGCCCGGATCAGCCGGTCCCGTGTCGGGGTTGCCCGGTTTCCGGTTGCTTCGGTGTCGGCGAGAAGGCCATCGACAAGGCTCATGAGGTACTTTCCTAGACTGATTGATCCAGAAATAGACCGATCAGTCAAGAAATGTCAATCATTCCTCAATCCTGCATCTGCCGCCTGCTGCTGGGCGGGGTATAGCGCTCCACCTCGAAGTTCACGGCCACCATCCAGTCGGCATAATCAGGCTGGATGCGTTTTGCCACCTGGATCAGCTCCTGACGGAATGGTCCTTCCAGCGGTGCCCCGCGTCCCGGCCAGATGCGGAACTTCAGGCGCAGGAAGCTGCGGCCTGCCCTGGTGGTGAGCCGGTCCATGACCTCCGGTGCCGCGCGGAAGATGCCCGGGTACTGCTCGATTGCCGCCTCCGCCATCAGGCGCACCTCGGCCTCCATCCGTTTCGCAAGATCGGCGTCGTCGGGCAGGGAAAAATCCACGAAGCAACGGACATAGCCGCGCGGATAGCAGACCACATTGACGATGGAGCGGTTCGGTACGAAGACCTCTGCCCCCAGCGGATTGCGCAGCACGGTGAACCGCATGCCGAAACGTTCCACGACGCCGACCTGGCCACTGACCTCGATCACGTCGCCAATATCGAACAGGTCGGTGAAGATGATGGTCACGCCGCTGACCACATCCTGCACGATGCCCTGCGAGCCGAAGGCGACGGCCAGACCGATGATCGACGCACTGGCGACGTAGGTGGAGAGCGGCACTCCGGACTCGGTCAGCACGATACCGAAGGCGGCGAAATAGAGCGCGAAGACGATGCTGCTGGAAATCAGGCTGATCAGCGTCACCGCCTTGGTGGACCGCCGGGCAACCTGGCTGCGCATCGCGCGGGTGCTGGCATGGCGCAGCAGCCGCACGAACAGATGGACGCAGACGACACCGACCAGTGCCACCACAACCCGTTCGGTGGATGACAGGTCCTGCAGTGCCTGGCTGAGCGCGCTCATTTGCTCATTTGCTCATTCGCACTTGTGCTCAGTCGAATTTCGGATCGCCCTTCATCATCCGCAACGGGTCATAGGTCATGACCACGTCGCCGTTCTGGTTGATCACCTTGTTGTCGGTGCGCACCAGCGCCCGGTTGCCCTTGCTCGCCTGCTTGATCTCCGTCACCACGCCCTCGACGTGGATCGTG
>CAXBNO010000326.1:0-4494 GCA_963976775.1 uncultured Kordiimonadales bacterium | reverse complement strand
GGAGGAAACCACACCGCCGTTAGGCTGGAACTCCGCACCGGTCTGGTCGAAGCGGAAGCTGTAGGTCAGGGGAGAACTCTCGGAACGACCGCTGACCTGCACCAGCATCGAATAGTCCAGCACGTCGGTCTGCCCGGCGCCACCATTGCCGATGTCCCCGTTCAGCAGCGCCATCTCGCCCTCGAAGCTGAGAATCTGGCTGCCGACCCTCCGGTCATGGACCCCGGCGAAGCTGCCGGTCACCTGATTGCGGTCCGGGGTGGCCCCGTCCGCCTGCCGGAAGCCATGCACCAGGCTGAACGAATAGGTGCTGCCACCGTTCTCTGTCAGCCAGGACGCGCCATTGAAATAGTCGTCGAACCAGTTCTCGAAGGCACTGCCGACATAGGTCTGCTGATTGGAACCGGAACTGAATTGCAGGGAATGGGTACCGTCGAGCCATCCGACCTGAGGCTGCAATTCAAGCTGCCCGCCCTTCAGCGCACGCTGCAGGGTCCGGAAACTGTAGAAGCCGAAGAAATCGCCAGCCTCCGCGCGCAGCGGCACCGATCCGTCACCCCTGGTCCAGGTCAGATTCGCCCGCTCCGGCACGATACCGCGATTCGCGGAACGAAATTCCGAGTTGTTCACGACACCGTCGAAACTGCCGCGCAGAAAGTTCCACGGCGAGTAACGCCGCTCCAGATCCAGATGCACTTCATCGAAGAAGTCGAACGCGTTGTCCGGATTGGGATTGGCGCTGGCGTCACCGGCCACACCCGACTGCTCTGCCCGAAAGGTGTTGGTGCCGTTGATCCGCCACTCAGGCAGGGGATCGCCATAGTGGCCGATCTCCAGCGCGTCCTGCGCACTTGCCTCGTCCTGCACGGCAACGAAGGCGCCGACTGTGCCCGCAAGCAACAGCGCACACCACCCCAGCCCCTGCCATCCCGACTTCATGCGTTCCCCCGCACCCGTCTCATCCCTCGATTTCCTGGAACTCCATCACGAAGTCATTGGTTCCGGTCAGCACGACGAAACCCAGCGTCTGGTCCGTGAACTCGATCCGTGTCCGGACGGTGGCCGAGACCGTGCTGACAATACGACGCTCGCCGTCATCGGTCGTCAGCCTGGCCTGCAGCACGGTCTGCACCCCCTGCACCGCCTGGATCTTCAGTACCGCATCGCGCGGTACCTTGATGTCCTGGTTCTCCACCAGCCGGGCGCGGTCAAAGAAGTCGTCGGCGACATAGCTGCCCTGGTTGCCGGAATTCCAGTCGCGCGCGAAATCGGCCAGAAACCGCTCCACCTCTGCCCGCGGCACCGGGTTCGTCCGCGCCACCCGTACCGCGCCGGTGGGCAGCAGGGCGGCGGACTGGTCGGGCGTCTGGATGCGGTTGAGCCGCCGCAGTTCCCGTGCCTCCAGCAGTGTCGTCGTGAACAGGATGCCCAGGATCAGAAGAATGCCGGTCTTTCGCATCACGCCACCTGCTGGATTGCATTGACGGTAAAGCTGAACTCACCCCCGCCCAGCGCGGAAACCGTCACCGTGATCTGGACAGTAAAACCGTTTGTCGCCTTGACCGTGACCGTGGTCGGCGTGTCGAGCGGGACATCGACATCGATTGCGCCGGGTGGATCGAACTCGAACAGGCCGACGAGCCTGTCGGGGAACACCTCCGCCGCCGTGAAGTCCACCCCACCATTGGCCGGGATCTGCGCGATCAGGGCTGAACCCGTGCTGCCATCCGCCACGACCGTGCAGTCGCCGTTGTTGGGGTCGATATCCAGCGATGCAAAGCGGAAATCGGGCGGTGCCGTGCCGCTGGCCTGCATCTGCACCGTGACGCCCTGGCAATTGGCAAGTCCGCCGCCACCGCCGCCATTGTTGTTATTGATACCCTGATTGGCATTCACGGCATCTTCCAGCTCCGCGAACACCTGTCCGTTGTTGTTGCGCACCGGGTCGATCTGGTTCAGCGGATTGTTGCCATTGATGATCGTGACCTGCTTCAGCACCCGGCTGACGAACTGCCGGTTCGTCTGCAGCGGACTGGTCGCATTGCCGCCCGTGCCGGGTGCCACGATCCTGATCGAGGTCTTGCCGCTGCCGACACTGATCGCGTTACCCTCGGCGATGGCCCCACCGCCCCCAGCCAGCAGGACCACGAACGCGGCGAAGGCGGCAAGGGACGTCTTCAGCAGACCTCTACCCATCACTGCGCCCCCTCTTCCCGGGCGACATCACCGACGATGCGGATCAGCTCCACCTCGATAGGGGCTTCGCGGCCAACCAGCTGCGGGTCATCGGCAATGGTCAGCGTGTTGACGCAGAGACCCGCATTGCCGCTGACCGGAGACAAGGTGACGAAGGACTTGCCGAAGGTCCCGAAGGCCGGATCAGCCTGCCAGCGGCAGTCGAAGTCCCCCGCGTCGTCGAAGGGGACATTCAGCACATTGGCGAAGATCACGACCGACTGTCCCGGCGCCGCCGTGTTGGGAATGCGGAACGTGAACTGCGGCGGCCCGAGTACGGGACCGTCGTCGCCAAGCCGGAACTCGCCCAGTACCTGCCCGCCCTGTGTGATCACCTGGGCGGCGCGCACGGCATCGGGCGCAACATCGGCAACCGCCTCCGCCGCGGCATCTCCGCTCTCGAAGGTGCCGTCGATCGTACCGCCGTCCCGCAACACGAAACGGGCGCGGTAGGACGCCATGTTGGCGGGGCCGAATACTTCCAGCACGGTCTGAATACCATTGCCGCCCTCGCGCTGCTTCACGTTCAGCTTGTTGACGGTCACGAAGGCCGAATCGCTGGAGGACCGACGCGGCGGCAGGATGAAGCGTGGACTGCTGCCGGGCGAGATGTCCCGCGGTGCGACCCGCGCCACGAAACTTCCCGTGTCGCGGGTGGACGCGTCGGCACCGCCGCCCAGCGCATCGAAGCTTGCGCGCAGGGTGTCGCCGTCGAAGCGCAGGAAGCCATTGCCGACCACCCGCGCATCGAAGAAGCGCAACGGTGCCTCGATCCTGGGGCCGTCGGTCAGAACCTGGACACCGAACTGGCCGAAATCATTGCGCCGGGCAGGAATGAAGATGTCCTTCGCCGCGATGCCGACATTGGTGCCCTTGGCCACCAGTCGCAGGTCATCGCCGACGATGCTGGCAATCACTTCCTTGCTGCCGCGCGCCAGGGTGACACCATCGGGGGAGAGCAATTCGGCGGTCACGCGATACCGCTGACCGCTCGCCGCCGCGAGGTCAGGTGCCGTGAGCGACGTGGCGGCGATCGAGACTCCGCCCTGGCTGCGGAAACGGGCCAGCGGCGTGGTCACCTGCCCACCATTGTCTACGCTCCACTTGACCCGATAGCCGGTCATGCGCGCCGGACCATCGACGAAGAAACGCACTTCATTCTGGCTCACGAGATCGACAACAGGGTCGAAGAACTCGGTGGCGGCGGTCAGCGGCTCCACCGCCATACCGATGCCATTCGCCGTCAGGTCCAGGCTCTCCTCGAAACGCCTCTTGCCCTGCCCGTCATCAATGAAGACCTCGTAGGTACCGGAGCCAGGGCCCTCGACAGTGAAGACCACACCTGTCCCGTCCTGGGCTACGTTGAAGTCCCCCACGCCCGAAAAGGACAGCGGCGTGCCGCGTCCGATCCTGCTGAAACCGTCAGGTGTGGACAGTTCGGCCGAGATCAGATCCATGCGGAAACCGGTACGCAGGGCGGATACATCATCATCCAGGCTGATGAAGGCATCCAGGTCACCGTCCTTGTCCAGCATGTTGCCCTCGGCCCTGATCGGCGACTCCAGCACCATCTCGACATCGGTGATCTTGACGACATCGATCTGCACCTCATCCGTGATGTCGTCCATCCTCGGCACGAAATCACGGCAGGTGGTGGCTGAACTGCCCGTGACGGTCGGGCGCTGGGTGAAGTCGACCAGTGCCCTGGCGGTCACCACGACCCGGTCGGTGCCGACCTCGTCGCCACCCTGGATCATGCTCACCAGGCCTTTGTGCACACGGGTGAAACGGGTGCCGGAAATCCGGGACTGGATACCGAACCTGGGGCCGGAATCAAAGAATCGCTGGGACCGGATTCGCTCCACCAGCTCGTCACGTACCTGAACCTGGAAACGACAGTCGCGGCGGGTGTCGATCTGGTGCCGTCCCATCACCACAAAGGGCACCGCATGCGGAACACCGGTCATCCGCTGGGTCAGCGGGTCGGCGGCCAGACGCCGCGTCCTGCCCATGTCGATGGCCATGCTCACCAGCACGGCGTTTCCGCCGGCCTGCTGCGCGCGCTGAGTCTGGCGCTGTGCGATCACATTCGGCAGCGCATCGATGAGCGCCTGCAAAGCGTCCAGGGCCTCCACCAGTTCGCCACGTTGCGTATAGGCCGGCGCCTGCAGGAAGTTGACCTGCCCCTTGGAAATCTCCGGACGCTCCAGGCTCGTGCGACGGATCTCTTCGAAAAGGGTACTCACCTTCTGCTGCGCG
>CAXBNO010000325.1:0-4515 GCA_963976775.1 uncultured Kordiimonadales bacterium | reverse complement strand
TCCTGGGCGGCTCGATCGCCTTCGGTGCCAGCGCCTTCGTCATGGGCACCACGGCCCTGACGCCAATGGAAGCGCGCGCCGCCGCTCACGCCGCGACCAGCCGCCTGGGCTTTGGCGCGGTTGCCGCGAACAGCCTCGACACGGTAACGGTGCCAGAGGGGTTCAGCTGGCACATCGTGGCACGATGGGGCGATCCCATCTTCCCCGACGCGCCCGGGTTCGATCAGGCAACCCGGGGGTCCGGCGCCAGCCAGGAACGTGCCTTCGGCGACAACAACGACGGCATGGCCCTGTTCAGCCACAGGGGCCGCACCATCCTGGCCGTGAACAACGAGTACACGAACCGCAGCATCATGTACGGCAACCGGGCATCCGGCCTGCCGGAGAACGCCGACGATGTGCGCAAGGGCAAGGCAGCACATGGTGTCAGCATTGTCGAGGTGGCGGAGCAGGACGGCTTCTGGGGCATCGTCATGGACTCGCCGTTCAACCGCCGCATCACCGCCGACACGCCGATGGAGATCACCGGCCCGGCACGCGGTCACGCGCTGCTGCAGACTGCGGCCGATCCCACCGGCACCCGGTCGCTGGGCACCTGGAATAACTGCGGCAACGGGCGGACCCCCTGGGGCACCTATCTGACCTGCGAGGAGAACTTCAACGGCTATTTCTCCTCCAGCGACCCCGATCTGAAGGTCCCGGCGGAGATGGCCCGCTACGGCATCGGGCTGAAGGACTGGGGCTATGCCTGGGCCACTGCGGATGAGCGCTTCGATATAGCGAAGCACCCGAACGAGGCAAACCGCGCCGGCTACATCGTCGAGATCGATCCGACAGACCCGACCTCGATCCCGAAGAAGCGTACCGCGCTGGGCCGCTTCAAGCATGAGAACGCGGAAGTCGTCGTGGCCGCGAACGGCCATGTCGTGGTCTACCTGGGAGATGATGAACGGGGCGAGTTCCTCTACCGTTTCGTCAGTGCAGGCACCTACAGCCTGGGTGGCGACAACAGCGACCTGCTGGAGGACGGCAGGCTCTATGTCGCGAAATTCAGCGATGACATGCGGGGCCAATGGGTGGAACTGACCCCTGAATCGACCGGCATGGCCAGCGACGCGGAGATCCGTATCCACACCCGTCAGGCAGCCTCGGCGGTCGGAGCCACCACCATGGACCGGCCCGAATGGGTCGCCGCCAATCCGCACCGGATCGAGGCCTATTGCTGTCTCACCAACAACAAGAACCGCGGTATCAAGCCGAATGCCGGTGGCGATGAAACCCCGGTCGGCGGCCCCAACCCGCGCAAGGCCAACCTGTACGGCCAGATCGTGCGCTGGGTACCCGACAATGGCGACCACACGGCTGACGGTTTCGGCTGGGACCTGTTCGTCACGGCCGGAAATCCCGCCGTGCATGACGACGCCTATGCCGGATCGGCCAATGTGACGGTCGAGAACAGCTTCAACTCTCCGGATGGCCTGGGCTTCGACAGCAAGGGGCTGATGTGGATCCAGACCGACGGCAACTATTCCAATGCCGGGGACTTCGCCGGACAGGGCAACAACCAGATGCTGGTCGCCGACCCGGTAAGCGGAGAGATCCGCCGTTTCCTGGTCGGTCCGAAGGAATGCGAGATCACCGGCATCACCTTCTCCCCTGACAGGCGCACCGTCTTCATCGGCGTGCAGCATCCGGGTGAGAAGGGCGACAGCCACTTCCCCGACGGTGGCCAGAGTGTTCCGCGTTCCGCCGTCATCGCCGTCCGCCGGAACGACGGAAAGCCTGTTGGCTGACCGATCCCGGGTGTCGTGTTGTGAAAGGGGCGTCTCCGACCGGGGGCGCCCCTTTCCGTGTGACACCCTCGCCGCTTGCAGGCGACGCGGTGCGCGGCTAATGAAATCACATGACAGACAAGCTTCAGATCGCGCTGGCGCAGGCCAACCCGACCGTCGGCGACGTGCAGGGGAATCTTGCGCTTGCCCGTGAAATCCGCAGCCAGTCCGCCGCCCTTGGTGCGGACCTCGTGCTGTTTCCGGAACTGTTCCTGATCGGCTATCCGCCGGAGGATCTGGTGCTGAAGCAGGCGTTGCAGGATGACGCCATCGCCGCCGCCGAGACCCTTGCGGCGGAAACCGCTGACGGCGGCCCGGCGATGCTGCTGACCACCTGCTGGCGCGAGGACGGCAAGCTATACAATGCCGTGCTGCTGCTCGACGGCGGCGAGGTCAAGGCCGCACGCTTCAAGCACGACCTGCCGAACTATGGCGTATTCGACGAAAAGCGGCTGTTTGCCTCCGGCGCACTGCCTGGCCCGATCAACTTCCGTGGCGTGCGGCTGGGCGTGCCGATCTGCGAGGATATCTGGACCCCCGACGTGGTCGAGTGTCTGGCGGAGACCGGCGCGGAGATCCTGCTGGTGCCGAACGGCTCCCCCTTCGAGGATGACAAGGTGGACACCCGCCTGAACCATGTCGTCGGCCGGGTGACCGAATCCGAGCTGCCGCTGGTCTATCTCAATCAGGTTGGCGGCCAGGACGAACTGGTCTTCGACGGCGGGTCATTTGTCATCAATGCTGACCGCTCCCTCGCCGTGCAGATGCCGGAGTTCGAGAGCGCGCTGGTGCTGACCACCTGGAACCGGACCCCCGACGGCTGGGTCTGCGAGAAGGGACCGGATGCCGCCCCCCGCTCCAGGCTGGAGAGCATCTACCGGGCGATGATGCTGGGCCTGCGGGACTATGTGAACAAGAACGGTTTCCCCGGAGTGCTGCTGGGCCTGTCGGGCGGCATCGACTCTGCCCTGAGTGCCGCGGTCGCCGCCGATGCCCTCGGGCCGGAGCGGGTCTGGTGCGTCATGCTGCCGTCGAAATACACCAGCGAGGAAAGCCTGAAGGATGCGGCGGAAAATGCCCTGCTGATGGGGGCAAAGCTGGATACCGTCTCCATCGCCGACACCGTCGATGCGGTGGAAGGTGCGCTGGCGCATGTCTTCGACGGGCGCGACCCGGACATCACGGAGGAGAACATCCAGTCCCGCGCCCGGGGCCTGATCCTGATGGCCATGTCGAACAAGTTCGGCCACATGTTGCTGACCACCGGCAACAAGTCCGAGATGTCCGTTGGCTACGCTACCATCTATGGCGACATGGCGGGCGGCTATTCGGTGCTGAAGGACCTCTACAAGACCACGGTCTTCGCCCTGTCCGACTGGCGCAACCAGCACCGCCCCTCCGACGCGCTCGGCAGGGAAGGCCGCGTCGTGCCGCAGAATGTCATCGACAAGCCGCCGTCGGCGGAACTGCGCCCGGACCAGAAGGATGAGGACAGCCTGCCGCCCTATGACCAGCTGGACGACATCCTGCACTGCCTGGTGGAGAAGGAGATGGCGTTCGAAGCCATAGTCGACCGGGGACACGCACCCGACGTAGTGAAACGGATCGAGCATCTGCTCTACATCGCCGAGTACAAGCGCCGCCAGGCTCCGCCGGGTGTGAAGATCACCACCCGCAGCTTTGGCCGCGACCGCCGTTACCCGATCACCAACCGCTTCCGCGACGCGATCTGAGGTGGTTCCGGGAGCACCATACGTCAGGTTCGCGCCCAGCCCGACCGGGGAGCTGCACCTCGGCAACATCAAGGCAGCGGTGATCAACTGGCTGTTCGCACAGGCGCATGGTGGCCATTTCCTGCTGCGCATCGACGACACCGATACCGAGCGATCAACGCAGGCATTCGAGGACGCGATCCTGCGCGACCTGAGATGGCTCGGCCTCGACTGGGACAGCTTCGCGCGGCAGTCGGAGCGGACGGCGAGCTATGAGGCTGCCATTCAGCAGTTGCAGGACAGCGGACGCCTCTATGCCTGCTATGAGACACCGGAGGAACTGAACCGGAAGCGTGGCCTGCAGCGCGCTGCCGGTCGGCCGCCGGTCTACGACCGCACCGGCCTGCGCCTGACCGATGCCGAACGTGCGGCGCTGGAGGCAGAGGGGCGCCGCCCGCACTGGCGCTTCCTGCTCGACCGGAAGCGGGTCAGCTGGGACGATCTGGTGCGCGGACCACAGGATGTGGACGCCGCCTCCCTCTCCGACCCCGTGCTGATCCGCGCCGATGGCCGCCCGCTCTATACCATCACCTCGGTCGTCGATGACGGGGAGACGGGGATCAGTCATGTCATTCGGGGGGAGGATCACGTGGCCAATACCGCGGCGCAGATCCAGCTCTTCGAGGCGCTGGGGCATCCGGTCCCGATCTTCGGCCACTTCGCCCTGATCGTGGAGAATGACGGCTCCCCCCTGTCGAAGCGGGAAGGCAGCCGCACCGTTCAGGCGCTGCGCGAACAGGGTATCGAACCACTTGCGCTGGTCAGCCTGCTGTCACGGCTGGGCACGGCACAGCCCGTCGAGGCCTTCGCGGACCATGCGGCCGCGGTCGCCGGGTTCGACCTGTCCACCTTCGGGCGCGCCGCCGCGCGGTTCGATGAGCGCGAGCTGGCGAAACTGGCGGCGACGCTGG
>CAXBNO010000324.1:0-4542 GCA_963976775.1 uncultured Kordiimonadales bacterium | reverse complement strand
CACAACAGTAAGTCAATCCGGGGAACGGTCAACTGCCGTCCCCCGGTCTTGCTTCTGCCGGTTGTTGTGCGATGCCCTCTCAGGAGTTCATTCAGTCGGCGGCGTCACCCATCTGCTGCAACGGCATGCGCGGGCTTTGCGGGGTGTCGGACGTCATCTCGATCCCCTCGTAGTCGTTCCCGGCGATCTCGGTGATCCGCTGCACGTACTTGGGTGATCCGCCGTTGTAGACGAAATAGCGGACCTTGCCCTCTTCGTGTCCTTCGACATTGGAGTTGTAGCCGGTGAACCAGGACTTGGCCTTCCGCATCAGCATGGTCGAGTACATCTTCTCGACATGCGAGGTCCAGCGGGCCTCTGCCGCCTCTGACGCATTGAAGCGGGTAAAGCCATGCTCGCGCACGTATTCCAGGAACGCCGTGCACCAGTTGACGCCGGTCTCGATGCCGCGCGGGTAGTTGGTGGAGGCAGAACCGCTCTGCGGGCCAGCCGGCATCAGCATGTTCGGAAAGCCATGCACGAACATGCCGAGGAAGGTCGACGGGCTGTCGAACCACTTCTCCCGCAGCGTCTGGCCACCGATACCCCGGATGTCGATGTGGTCATAGGCACCGGTAATGGCGTCGAAACCGGTGGCGTAGATGATGATGTCGAACTCGAACTCCCGGTCGCTCGTGCGGATGCCTTTCTCCGTCACGCGCTCCAGCGGCGTCTCGCTGATGTCCACCAGTTCGACATTGTCGCGGTTGTAGACCTCGAAGTACCGGGTCTCCAGCGGCACCCGCTGGACACCGAAGCCATGGTCCTTCGGGATCAGTTTCTCGGCGACGACCGGGTCGTTCACGCGGCGGCGGATACGATCCGCGATATATTCGGAAATCTCCGCGTTGGCATCCTCATCGGTGAAGATCTCGCGGAAGTTCTGCAGCCAGATGCCGAAGCCGGGTTCATCGTAGAGGCGGTCCCACAGCTCGAGCCGTTCCTCCCGCGTGACTTCCCAGAAGCCGCGCCTGTCGGGCTGATGCTCGAAGCCGCCCGGGCTCTTTGCGCAATTGGCAAAGATCTCGTCGTAGCGCGTCCGGATATCGGCCATTTCCTCTTCGGTGATCTCGCTGTTGTTCAGCGGCGCACTCCAGTTCGGGCGGCGCTGGAACACGGTCAGCGAACCGACCTTGTCGGCGATCTCCGCGATCACCTGGATGGCGGTGGCGCCGGTGCCGATAATCCCGACTTTCTTGCCCTTCAGTTCCACCGGCTCCTGCGGCCAGTAGTAGGTATGGAACGACTCGCCCTTGAAGTCGTGGATACCTTCCACCCTGGGCATCGTCGGCTGGGACAGCAGGCCGAGACCCATGATCAGGTAGCGGCAGGTGAGGGTGCGCCCGTCGTCAAGGCTCAGTCGCCAGATGTTCTCCGCCTCGTCGTAATGGGCGGCCTCCACCTTGCAGTTGAACTGCATGTACTTGCGCAGGTCGAACTTGTCGGCGACGAAGTTGAGGTAGCGCAGGTTCTCGGGCTGACCGGAGAACCGCTCCTTCCAGTGCCATTCGTCCAGCAGCTCCCTGGAGAAGGAGTAGCCGTAGGTATAGCTCTCCGAATCGAAGCGCGCGCCCGGATAGCGGTTCCAGTACCAGGTGCCACCCAGGTCTCCCGCACTGTCCAGCACGATGGCATCCATGCCCATGTCGGTCAGCGTCTTCACCTGATAGATGCCGCAGACACCGGCCCCGATGATGATGGCCTCGTGGTCCGGCGCGTTCTGCATTGCCAAAGCTGTCGACATGGTAACTCCTCCTGACGGATTTTCTTGCGCGCGCGTTCTGATCCGAGCGCGGATATTCACTGTTGGGAAAGACTGTATCATACTTTTACGGATCAGAAAATACCCATCAGTAATAGCATTATGATCAATGTGTTACATCGAAATCAGAGGGGTGTGGGGCTGCGGGACACCCGGCGAACCCGATTACCCCCCTGTCGCACGCTTCCCGGCGGCACAGGCTTGCTGCACTTCCCGGCTGGGGGCGCGTAAGCTGAGCGGGTCAACTGTTGCGAAAACCGTTCGAAGGTTCTGACGCTGCCATGCTGCTTGTCCAGATTACCGATACTCACATTGTCGCGCCCGGCGCGCTGGTCTACGACCGCTATGATTCCGCTGCCGGATTGCGGGCGGCGGTTGTGCGGGTCAACACGCTCCCCGTCCGACCGGAACTCGTGCTGGTGACCGGTGATCTCACCCATCACGGCCAGAAGGCGGAGTACGATCACTTCCTGGAGATCATGAGCGGTCTGCAGGTGCCGTGGCACGCCATTCCGGGCAATCACGACATCCGTGACCCCTTCCTTGCCGCCATGGCAGGGCATATGGGCGACACCCGACTGCCGGGCTTCGGGCAGTTTGCCGTGGACGCCGGGCCGCTGCGGGTCATCGGGCTGGATACGCTGCACGATGGGTATCACGACGGCAGCTTCTGCACGCAACGCCTGGCCTGGCTCGAAGCCGCACTGATGGCCGCGGCGGGGCGCCCTGTCGTTCTGGCCATGCACCACCCGCCGTTTGCCACCGGCGTGCGCTGGATGGATGTGATGAACCTGGACTGGTCCAGCCCGCTGGAGGCGCTGGTGGCCCGGTTTGCGAACGTGCAGGTGGTGCTTTGCGGCCATGTCCACAGACCCATCACCACACGCTGGGCCGGCACCGTGGCCCGGATCTGTCCCGGCACGTCATATCAGGTGGCACCGGACCTGGCCGGGCCTGACCCGCATCTCTGCGCTGATCCAGCCGCAATCGGGCTGGTTTCCTGGGACGGACAGCGCGTGATCACGGATGTCCTGCCGATCAGTGCGGACCCGGAACCACTGCAACTCATGCAGCCCGGGATGATCCCGAAGGACGTGAACAACCGTGTTCGGGGCTTGTCGCGGGACGCGTGAGACCACGAACATGGTCATTGCGACTTCTGTCTTATGTGCCAAGGTCAGGCGGTCCCAGCCTTCAGCGCCGCTGTTGGCGCCGGGGAGTGCGCGATACGTGGACGATTGGCGCGCTGACCTGCCCAGACCGAGGCCAGAAGGATGATTCCTCCTATGCCCTGAAGCGGCGACAGGGACTGGCCAAGAAGGACCCAACCCAGAACGACTGCTGTTACCGGGCTCATCATGCCGAGCATGGACACTGTCCCGGGTTCCAGCCTTGCAACGCCCCGGAACCAGATCGCATAGGTCGCGGCCGCGCCGATGAGGCAGAGCCACGCGAGACCGACCAGATTGGTCGACGACAGAGCCGGCAGGGGTGGTTCGACGATCAGAGCAATCGGCAGCAGGATGAGTCCGCCGGCTGTCAGCTGCCAGGCCGTGAAGCTGAGCGCGGAGACAGGCGGCTGCCATTTGCGGCTGAGCACGGTTCCTGCTGCCATGGACGCAGCGCCCCCCAGCCCTGCCGCGGCACCCAGAGGGTCCACCCGGGCCTCCGGCCCGATCAGCAGGAATGCGACGCCGACAATGCCCGTCACCGCCGCGATGACCGCACCGGCCCTCACCGGTGTGCCGAGCCAGCCGCGTGCCATGACGATGACCATCATTGCCTGCAACGATCCGAGCGTCGCGGCGATTCCGCCAGGCAGACGGTACGCAGCCACGAACAGCAGCACCCAGAAGAGGGCGAAGTTGAAGCTGCCGAGCAGGAATGTCCGACCGAGCCAGGCACGCGGAGGCAGACAGCGCGTGATTGCAAGCAGCAACAGGCCTGCCGGGAGAGCACGAAGCGCCGCCAGGGTGACCGGATAACCTGTGGGCAGCGCCTCGGTCGTGACGAGATAGGTACTGCCCCAGACTGCCGGGGCGAGTGCCGTAAGAAGGATGTCCGAGGTGCGTGACATGACATGTCTCCCGGTTGATGACGTGCCGGTGCAGGCGGGAGCCGGGGTGCGTGCGACATCGGACGTGTCAACGCACGCGGTCGGACCGGCAGGACCCGCCTTCAGGGCAAGTGAGTGGTGATGGATTTCAGGAGGGGGCGGCTGTGATGCCTTGCATCCGGAGCGGTCGCCGGGAACGCAGAGAAGCAGTCGGGGCCCTGTCGAAGCCAGAGCGGTGGTACTGTATCATGCCGCTGCCTCCTGAAGGTTCGGGGTGGCAAGCCGCGCGGCGATCCTTGCCACATGCGCGCCCTGATACCTTGCGCCCGCAAGGTCGGTATCGGTGGGCGCTCGCGCGCCGTCAGCGCCTGCGATGGTGCCTGCACCGTACGGTGCGCCACCGATGATCTGCGTGGCTGATGCCTGGTCCGCGAAGGTGTAGGGCATGCCCACGATCAGCATTCCGAAATGCTGAAGCGGTATCTGGGTGGAGAGCAGTGTCGCCTCGTGACCACCATGCTGTGATCCGGTCGAGGTGAAGACCGCCGCGACCTTGCCCACGAGCGCATTCCGTGCCCAGAGCCCGCCAGCCTGATCAAGGAAGCACTTCATCTGCCCGGCCATCATCCCGAACAGTGTCGGCGTGCCAATAATGATGGCGTCATAGTGCTCCAGATCGGCTGGG
>CAXBNO010000323.1:0-4542 GCA_963976775.1 uncultured Kordiimonadales bacterium | reverse complement strand
GCAGGCGTGTCATACGGACACCGAAAGGCAATGTTGCGAGGCTATTTGCAATATCGAGATCAGGGCGCGAGCGGGAGAGCTTGCAAGCCAGCGCCGACTCACACCGGGCGAAACCGCCATTGCCGAGGCTGCAGGCTGGAGGCGCGCACCATGAGCAACGTTTTCCAGGGCGACACCTATGCCGCCGAGATTGAGTCCGGGTATCTCACCATTCACCGCTGGAGCGACGAGCGGTCAGTCACCCGCCGGGCGCAGGGGATCATTGGCGACTTCCGGTCATGCGTGCGCACCAGCGGCGTTGACCGTGCCTGCAGCACCTATCTGCGCATCTGGAAGCCTGAGCCGTCCGAATGGCAGCAGCTTTACAAGTGCGACCTGCAGACGGCGCTAGACCTTGCGCGGGATGTTGAGGCGCTGGAAGCGGGGGCAGGGGCATGAAAGACGACAAACTTGGAGCGCTGGACCACGGCCCTTTTCTGACCTTCTACGCATCAGGGAAAGCAGGGAAGAGCGTCAGAACAGGCATGGACGGCAAGCCGATTGCGCGCGGCTACTATTCCGTCGTTTTCCGCGATCCGAAGACGCGCGGCCCCTACACGACGCGGCGCAAGGCGGAAAACGCCGCCAATTCCCTCACCTGATCCATCCGGTTTCCCGCCGGTCACGTGCTGGCGGGTTTCCCGATGCACCAGGCATCGCCCAGGGCGCACCACAGCCCGCAACACGGAGTCAGAACCATGAAATATGAGATCAGTATCGAGTGCGAGGGCGAGTCAGAAGACGACCTGAAAGCCGAGATCACGCGCATCCTGCAGCACCTTCTAAAATTCGGTTTCAGCCTGTCGGAAGGCAACAAGCTGTATGACGCCAACGGCAACGCGGTAGGCGAAGCCGGACTCGACTGTTTCAGCGACCTTGACGACTGGCTGGCGGAGCGGAACCCGGACGAAGACGAAGACGAAGACGAAGACGAAGACGAAGACGAAGACGAAGACCAGGACTGACTCTCTTGTGGTGTCCCTGCCTTGCGCAGGGGCATCGCTGGCCAGTCAGGCCGGAACCGCGCCTCACCACAGGCGCACAACACGGAGAAGACACCATGAGAGACCCCGCACCCGTCACGATGCTTGCCGCATTGCTGGCGACCATCGGGCGCAATGAAGCGCCCAACACCTATGTGAAGCACGCCAGAGACGCGGAGGCACTGGCCGCAATCGGGCGCAGGGCCGAGCGGCTGGCCGTCCGCCAGTGCAACGAGCCGATGACCGACGCCCAGGAGGCACGGGCGGAGAAGAACCGCGCCAAGTGGGAAGCGGAAGCCGCCGAGATCCTGACGCCCTACGGCGTGGACTCGGAGACGATCACGACGCACGGCGATCCGCGCGGCTATTGCCTGAAGTGGGCATTCCCCGCCGACGCGCGCGGCCATCGCCCGTCTAACAGCTTCGGCGGCGACATCTGGGGAGTCTGAAATGATCCAGCCTCACGAGAAGTGGAAGCAGTACCGCCCGCGCAAGGGCGACCCGATTGCCTACCAAGGGCAGATCATGGGCAACGTGACGAACGTTGAGGGCGAGCTTTGCTACTGGACCGAGACCGGCAGGAAAGACCGGGATTCGTTTATCTGGTGCTTCGGCGACGGACTCAACGCCTTGCATGACTGGCCGACCAAGGGCGACGGGCCAGACGCCAGATATGGCAGCGACAAGCCCGCGCGCATCAACTGGAACAGAGAAAGGGCAGACACGTGAGAAGAGCGAACCCCTTCAGCCATCGCGCCCTTCGGAATCTCATCAAGAGATTGCGGGCCGCACAAATCAATAACGAGCGCGCGCGACTCGTTGACTTGGATCTCATGGAGGAGGCCGCAACCGCCCTCGATTACCTGACCACGGCCCACAAGGGGGATACTAACCGGCAATGAAGCGCCAGGCGGGATCGCGCACCGGTCCCGCCCCCGGTTCACTGTCGAGCCAATGGCTGCACCACCAGCCGCAACACGGAGGCAATGCAATGCAATTCACACCCTTGACCGCTGGCGACTTCGACCAGCCGGGCGAGCCCATCCAGGTTGGACCCTTCAGCGTCGAGATCGTGCACGATGAATTCCCCGAGTATCCCTATGACGCGGGATCGCCGCCGATCATCCATACCTACAGCGACGGCACCGGGATCAGCCACGCAGCGGGTTTTCTGGAGGACTTTTTCGGCACCGTTTCGCCCGCATGGGTATCCCGTCACTGGCGCAAGTTGTGCGAGATACTGGACCAGGACGAAGACAAGCACGACGCAGACGCGCGGGACTATTTTGCGCCGAATAGCGAAGGCTACCGATCGCACGCGAGCCTGTCAGACGTGCGGGAGGAAATGTTTCGTGAGATTCTGGATCAGATGAGGCCCGGCAGCCCGGTTAAGTGGTCCGACTCCGCTACCGACTGGCTTGACGCACTGGCCGCACTCTACACGCTCGCAGGCGTTCCGGCTTTCCGCATGGCCCGAAACGGCTATTGCCAGCGCCATTACATCGAGGTGTTGACCGTCTACACCCCCGATTTCTGCAAGAGCGTCGGCTTCAACCCGAAACGCTCGGACCCGGAGAAGGACGCCGCCGCGATGGCGGACCAGATCGGCGCATGGGCCTTCGGAGATTGCTACGGCTACCGGATCGAAGACGCGGACGGCGAAGAACTGGACTCCTGCTACGGCTATCTCGGCACATGGTGGAGCGAGGCAGGGGAGCATCTGCTTTCCCAGATCAACGAGTCGCTGGAGTACCAGTTCAAGCAACACGAGATGGCCGGACTCGCAATGACGCCCGAGGCGATGCAGACCGGGCAGGAAGCCGCGCATACCTGATGCAAGCCGTCCTGATCAGCACTGACGAGCAGCCGCGCCTGTCACTGGTGCGGCTGCATCACATCAACCCCGATCATGCGATGGTGCAGGCCCAAGGGCAGGAGCCGCGCGTCGTGCAGGCCCTGCAGGTCGTCTATTCGTGGCCATGCAGGCCGCACCCGAAGATATGGCGGCGCGTGATCGCGGTTGAACCGAACATCACACCGGGCAAGCCAATCGCGGAGACGCGCGCCCAGGTCCGCGCACTTCTGCGCCGGGCCGGTATCAGGTAGAAGGGAACAGACAATGCAGATCACCGAGCACACGGGCGGAGGCATGGAAGACCGCTATTACATCGACGGCACCCGCGCGACCGAGTCAGCTTGCGAATTGCTGAAGATCCGCGCCAGGATCGAAGGCGGGATGCACTCACTCTGGACCAGAGGCCGGACCTTGCCGAACGGCGAGACACGCTGGACTCACGGCTGCAGCGTGCGTTGACCGCCTTGTGATCTCCCCGGTTCGCGCCGGGGGGATTGCTGGACGATCAGAGGACGAGCATGGGAGCCAGGAATGGGCCGGGAAAGCACCACCTTTCCCGGCCCGAGCATGGAGACCAGACACCAACACGGAGAGCGAAAATGTCTGATAGCCGCATCCAATATGAGCACGTAGGCAGGCTCTGTAAAGAACCCGAATACTTCGCGCTCCCCGTCCAGACCCTCAACACCGGGCGGATCAGGGACAAGGCGCACTGGCTCAGGACGATCAGGAAACACTACGTCGCCATGACACAGGAGGACGTAGCCAGGTTCATGGACTGCAATCGGCGCATGATCGTGCGCGGCGAGATGGACCCGGCGAAGAAGGGCCACTATCCGATTTCGGACTGCTTCCTGATCTCTCTGGATCTGGTCTGGCGCCGTCGCCGGATCACAGGCGAGGAAGCGGTCCCGCCCTATCCGTCATGGTTCCGGGATGATTTCGAGGGCAGCATCCAGCCTTTGATGAACCTGACCGGCCTGTTCCCCGATGAACTCGGCAAGCACATCGGAGTCTCCCGCTGGATCATCACTCGCTGGATGATGGGGGAAGCAGTTCCGCCAGGATACGCTCTCGCTGGGCTTTCGGCACTGACTGACCTGCAATTCCTCGCCACCGACTGTCCGCCGCCGTTCCCGATTGAGCCTCAAGTTTCGGGGTCTCGCGGTGGTGATGTTCGCCGTATTTCCAGAGTGCGTTCGGCAGCCTCACATGCAGGGGAAACTCCCGCCGTACTGCAGCGTCCTGCCAGAGCCACTCCGATATTGACCCTAGCGCCTCGGCTCGGAGGGGACCGTAGGCAACCTTGACCTTGATGACCTTCCGGGCTTCCTCGTCCTTCAGCCCTGCACAGTGCAGGTACAGCGCCTTGCCCGCCACCCTGGTCCGGTCGGCGGCGCTGAACCGGCTGTTGCCATCCAGCACGATCTCCTGGAACCACAGCATCACGTTGTCCATGAAGCTGATGTCCGCAGCGGTCGGCTGCACCCTCACGGGCGGCGCTTCCTCGTTGCTGTAGGCTTCGGCCTGCAGATGGACCGGATACCACTTGCTCAGGGAGTGCCTGAGCCACTTCCGTTCATGGTCCGGCATGTGCTGCATCGTCTGCACCGCAGAACGTACGCAGTTGTAAACCGCCTCTTCCAGCGTCGGATACTCGATGCC
>CAXBNO010000322.1:0-4543 GCA_963976775.1 uncultured Kordiimonadales bacterium | reverse complement strand
AGACGGCCCATCGAAACCGTCATGTCATTCGTCAGTCAAGAAGGTTAAGTGGACAAATTATCATCAAAAGCGAAACTGCAAGAGGGAGGATAGTCATGGAACCCTATGGGCCGGTCGAATTCACATACGCAAAGCCTGTAGCCGATGCTATCGCACGGTCAGATACATTCACGCATTGGTTGGTCTCAAAAACTTGTTTTTCGAAGCATGCGCCATTTGCCGTCTCGCTCTATCGACAGCAACTGCACAAGCGCAGCAAAGGCATTCTTTATTGGTGGCGTAACTATTTTGTTGGAGAGAATAGTTGTCGATGCAAAAATTGTGGCGGGAGAGAGACAGATATTCTGGCTATTTTCGATGGAAAGGATGATTTTCGTTTTGGTTTGCACATGGAGATAAAGACTCCAAATGACCGACTTGGCGCTGATCAAGCGCTCAATTATAGAAAGCGAGCCGAATGTTGGGCAGGACGCGACTCTGCTCCAAGGACAGTCTTGCCCCACGACAGTGCCACGACAGTGATTCTTGCATCGCAGACGTACCTCGAAAGCGGCGACCCTCAAATCAGTCAATTCGAAACAGCTATCAGTTTTGAGGAAATTGCCACGATGATCTCCCCATACCCACAGCCTGATTGACAGACCAGGACACTATCAAGCCTGTCATGGTTCCTTCGAGCGACGTACCGTACTGGCGCGGAGGCAATCGCTCGGCTACATCGGTTCGGGACGTCTCTGACAGCGGGAGGAGAATGGACATGCGGGTCGGGATCATCGGTGTGGGCCTGATGGGCCACGGGATTGCGCTGAATGTGCTGAAGGGCGGATTTCCGCTGGTGATGATGGATCATCCCGGCAATCAGCCGGTGGACGATCTGATCGGGATGGGCGCGGAGCAGCAGGGCTCGCCCGGCGCGGTCGCGGCGGTTTCCGATCTGGTCATCATCTGCGTTACCGGCTCGCCCCAGGTGGAGGCGGTGATGACCGGGGAGTCGGGCGTGATCGCCGCGCTGAGACCCGGCACCATTGTCGTGGACTGTTCGACGGCGCTGCCGGAATCGACGGAACGGATGGCGGCGATGGTGGCGGAGGCCGGGGGGGGGCGGTTCCTGGATGCGCCGATGACCCGGCTGTCGAAGCAGGCACATGAAGGCACGCTGAACATTCTCGTCGGCGGCGAGGCAGACGTGCTGGAGGCGGCGCGGCCGGTGCTGGATACCTTCACCGAGAATATCGACCATGTGGGCGGCGTCGGCTTCGGGCACCGGATGAAGCTGCTGCACAACTATGTCTCCATCGGCCACATGGCGCTGCTGGCGGAAGCTGCGGCGCAGGCGGCGGAGGCGGGCGTGGAACCGCAGGTCTTCGTCGATGTGCTGGGCAAGGGCGGCGGGGCCGGAATGGCGCTGGAGCGGCTCAGGCAATGCATCCTGACCGGCGATGCCGGTGACGTGCCGTTCTCCATCGGCAATGCGATCAAGGATATCGACTATTACCGCGAGATGGTTGGCGAGAGTTCCGGCAGCCGGGCCATCGCCGACGGTGTCTCCTCGGCCATCGGATCAGCAGCCGGGGCAGGCCACAGCGAGTCCTTCGTTCCGGAACTGACGCACCTGTTCCGGCGCTGAACGGCAGGCCCCTGAGACGTCGTCACGGTTTCCGCTCACCCCATCGATGACGAGAGATGATCGAACGATGAAGCAAGCGCCCCTTCCCCCTCGACGGGGGAAGGTCGGGATGGGGGTGAATCGGCGAAGCCGAATAGTGGCTGATCGGCAGCGCAATGGCCTGCGGCCTCACTCCCCATCGACCGCTTCGCGGCCACTTCCCCCGCAAGGGGAGAAGCAGGGGAGAGATGCCAAGCCGACACTCCCTTTGTCAGAAGGCTCGCGAGGGCAATGAAGATCGTCCTCCGTCCCGAACCCGACGGTCAGCGCGGCAGCAGGGTTGATCCCATCAGGAACTCGTCGACGGAACGGGCGCACTGGCGACCTTCACGGATGGCCCAGACAACCAGGCTCTGACCCCGGCGCATGTCGCCGCAGGCGAAGACGTTGGCGCAGGAGGTCTGATAGTCCTCCGTGTTGGCCATGACGTTGCCGCGCTGATCCTTCTCCACCGACAGGTCATCGATCATGCCTTCATGCACCGGGCTGACGAAGCCCATGGCCAGCAGGACCAGATCGGCCTTCAGTTCGAAATCCGACCCCTCGATCTTCGCGAAGCCCTTCTCCGGCCCCTCGCAGCGCGCGCACTCGATGGCGACGACCCGACCGTTCTCGCCCCGGATCCCGGTGGTGACGACGGAGAAGTCGCGCTCGGCGCCTTCTGCCTGGCTGGAGGAGGTGCGCATCTTCAACGGCCAGTCCGGCCAGGTCAGGGCCTTGTTCTCGCGCTCCGGCGGGGCGGGCATGATCTCGAGCTGGGTAACGGAAAGAGCACCCTGGCGGAAGCTGGTGCCGATGCAGTCGGAACCGGTATCGCCGCCGCCGATGACGATGACATGCTTGCCCTCTGCCGTGACTTCCTCGATGTCACCCAGCGGTTCGTTGCTGACCCGGCGGTTCTGCTGCGGCAGGAAATCCATCGCATACATGACGCCATCCAGGTCACGGCCCGGCACCGGCAGATCGCGCGGAGCCTCCGCACCACCGGCCAGGACAACCGCGTCGAATTCGGCCAGCAGGTCGTCCACCGACTTGTCGATACCGACATGGATACCACCGATGAACATCACGCCCTCGGTCTGCATCTGCGACAGTCGGCGGTCGATCAGGTGCTTCTCCATCTTGAAGTCGGGAATGCCGTACCGCAGCAGGCCACCCATCTTCGCGTTCTTCTCGAACACATGCACCCGGTGACCGGCGCGGGCCAACTGCTGCGCCGCCGCAAGCCCGGCAGGGCCGGAGCCGACGACGGCAACCGTCTTGCCGGTGCGGTGCATCGGGATCTGCGGTTCGATCCAGCCCTCGCTGAAGGCGCGGTCGACGATGGCGCACTCGATGGTCTTGATGGTGACCGGGCTGTCGTCGATGTTCAGGGTGCATGCCGCCTCGCACGGGGCGGGACAGACGCGACCGGTGAATTCGGGGAAGTTGTTGGTGGAGTGCAGGACCTCCGAGGCTTCCCGCCATTTCCCGTTGTAGACCAGATCGTTCCAGTCCGGGATGATGTTGTTCACCGGGCAGCCCTGATGGCAATAGGGGATGCCGCAGTCCATGCAGCGCGCGCCCTGCGCCTTCAGTTCCTCATCGGGAAGCGGCACCACGAACTCGCGGAAGTGCCTTACCCGCTCCTCTGCCGGACGGTAGTGGCGGTCCTTGCGTTCGATCTCCAGGAAACCCGTGATCTTGCCCATCAGTCGTCTCCTCCCGGCAGCGCGCCGGCTTCGGCGGTCGCGGCTTCCTCGGCCCGCAACTCGTTCAGGGCACGTGCATAGTCCCGCGGCGTGACCTTGACGATCTTCGACAGCGTACCGTCAAGATCCTTCAGCAGGGATTTCGCCCGGGCGCTGTTGGTGTAGTGCACATGACGCTCCAGCAGCATGCGGATACGGCTGGCGTCGTGGCGCAGGTGATCCGACAGATCATCACCTTCAGGCGCCAGATCGGCAGGATCAACCGGACCAAGGTCCACCATCTCCGCGTTGCAGCGCCGTTCGAAGTCGCCACGCTCGTCCAGGACATAGGCGATACCGCCCGACATGCCTGCCGCGAAGTTGCGCCCGGTCGGGCCGATGACCAGCACGATACCGCCGGTCATGTACTCGCAGCCATGATCGCCAACACCTTCGACCACCGCCGTCGCACCGGAGTTGCGCACGCAGAAGCGCTCTCCGCCGACACCGCGGAAGTAGCATTCGCCGGCAATTGCGCCATACATCACGGTATTGCCGATGATGATGCTCTGCTCCGGCACGATCTGGCTGCTCGGGTCCGGATAGATGGCGATGCGGCCACCTGACAGGCCCTTGCCGACATAGTCGTTGCCGTCGCCGCACAGTTCGAAGCTGACGCCGCGTGCGAGGAATGCACCAAAGCTCTGGCCCGCCGTGCCCTTGAACCTGACGGAGATCGAATCCTCCGGCAGCCCGGCATGGCCATAGCGCTTCGCCACTTCACCGGACAGCATGGCACCGGTGGTCCGGTTCATGTTGCGGATCGGCATCTCGATCTGCACCGGCGTTCTCGAGCGCAGGCAGCGCCTGCGTGATCAGTTCCCGATCAAGGATCTCGTAGATGTCATGCTTCTGCTTCTCGGTGTTGCGCACGGCAACGTCCGGGCCGACCTGCGGGCGGTGGAACAGACGGGAGAAGTCCAGACCCCGTGCCTTCCAGTGATCGATCGCCTGCTTCTTGTCCAGCAGGTCGGTGCGCCCGATCAGCGCGTCGATGCTGCGAACACCCATCGCGGCCATCAGTTCCCGCACTTCCTCGGCAACAAAGAAGAAATAGTTGATCACATGCTCCGGTGCGCCCTGGAACTTCTTGCGCAGTTCCGGATCCTGCGTCGCCACGCCCACCGGGCAGGTGTTCAGGTGACAC
>CAXBNO010000321.1:0-4552 GCA_963976775.1 uncultured Kordiimonadales bacterium | reverse complement strand
AGACTATTACCGGCTGCTGAACAAGCGGGACGGCGGCATCAACGGTGTCAGGCTGCGCTGGGAGAAATGCGAGACCGCCTACAAGGCGGAACGTGTCATTGCCTGCTACGAGAAGCTGAAGAAGGCCAGCACCAGCGGCCTGCCATTCTTTCATCCGCTCTCGACCGACGCGACCTATGCGCTGGTGGAGCAGGGCCGGGCCGACCAGGTTCCCATCATCACCATGGGGTACGGGCGCGCGGACGGTTCGGATGGCCGGGTCTTCCCCTATCTGTTTCCCGCCATCACCAGCTACTGGAGCCAGTCAACGTCCGAGGTTCGTTTCATCGGACAGCTCGAAGGCGGAATGGAGAAGCTGGAAGGCCTCAAGATCGCCAACGTCCACCATGATTCCGCCTATGGGAAGGAAACCATCCCGGTTCTGGAACGCCAGGCGCAGAAGTATGGTTTCGAGTTCCGCAACTTCCCGGTTGCCCATCCCGGACTTGACCAGAAATCGATCTGGCTGCAGGTCGCGCGGCAGTACAAGCCGGATTACGTGATCCTGCGCGGCTGGGGCGTGATGAATCCCATGGCACTGAAGGAGGCGAGCCGGGTCAAGTTTCCGGCCAACAGGATCATAGGCTCCTGGTGGTCGGGGTCGGAGGAGGATGTGATCCCCGCCGGTCCTGCCGCGACGGACTATTACGCCGCAGGGTACCAGTCCGCAGGCGCGGACTATCCGGTGATCCAGGACATGATCCGTCACCTCTATGATCGGGGGGAGGGTGACATGGACCCGCGACGGGTCGGCTCGATCTACTTCAATCGTGCCGTGGCCATGGCCATCGTCGGCACCGAGGCCATACGCGACGCCATGCGGATGGTGGGGGAAAACCGTCCGGTCACCGGGGCGGAAGTCCAGGTCGCGCTGGAACAGTTGACACTTGATGACGCGCGGCTGGCGAAGCTTGGCGCGGTCGGCCTGCTGCCGGAAATCAAGCTGACCTGCCGCAATCACGGCGGTGACTCACCACTGAAGTTCCTGCAATGGGACGGCACGGCCTGGGTGGAGGCGACCGACTGGATCGAGACCGATCAGTCCATCGTGCGCCCGATGGTGGAATCCTCCGCGGCAGCCTACGCGAAGGAAAACGGCATCACGCCACGCATCTGTCCGAACTGACAGACTGATCCGGCGGCCGCTGTTTCAGTCCGTCGGCGTCGTGACGGTCAGGCGCGCGGACCCTGCCTGCAACGTCCCTTCCGGCCGGTCGAGGCGCAGCATGGCGAGCACGTGGTCGCCTGCCCCGCTGCGCACGGTACCGACGCTGCGGCCGTCCACGACCACATCCGCGCCAGCGTCAGGCAGATCGCCCTCGACATGGCAGGAAAGCAGCATCTTGCGCACGTTGCCGCGATACTTGCTGCGCGCCGTGATCTCCTGCCCGACGTAGCAGCCCTTGCGGAAGTCGATGCCGTTCAGCTTGTCGAAACGCACCTCCAGCATGAAGTTCTTCTCCACCTCCATGTCCCGGCTGCCGTCCGGTATGCCGCGTGACACGCGCAGTGCGTGGTAGTCGGAAAGATCGTCGCTGTGGTCAGGCAACGGACTGGTGGCGGGCCAGAGCAGGCGCTGTCCCATGCCCGGATCGCGGGGATCGCTGTAGCTGATCGCCCCTTTACCCATGACACCGCCGTCGGGTGCCGCCAGCACCTGCCAGTCCGCGCTGACGTCCTCGATCGTGATCTTCGATCGCAGCTTGTACATGGTCAGGCGCCGCTTCAGATCGTCGATCCGGGGGGCCTCGGCCTCCAGCAGCAGGGCGTCGCCGACCGGATCGGGCGTGACGAAGAAATCATGCAGGAACTTGCCCTGGGGGGTCAGCAGCGCGGCATAGACCGCCGTGCCGGATTCAATTCCCGCAACGTTGTTGGTCACCAGTGCCTGGAGGAAACTCCCGGCTTCCGCGCCGCCAACCCGCAGCACGCCCCTGTCCGGAATCCTGAAGACATTCATTGCGCCTGTTCTCCGCTGATGGGGGACCGGATCCTACTCTGCCGCCAGACTCGCCGGACGGGTCCACTCATGCTGCTTCGAGTGGGGGTCGAGCGGTGTCTTGACCAGATGGTTGGTATAGTTCGAAATCACCTTGTGCGCGATGACGCCGACGATCTCGATGACATTGCGTTTCGTGAAACCCGCCGCCATGAAGCTGTCGAGGTCCGCGTTGTCCACCCAGCCGCGCTGAACCACCATCTTCTGCGTGAAGTCGCGCAGCACGTTCAGGCGGCCTTCTGGGAAGGGGGTGTTGTTGCGCGCCGCCTCGATCACGTCCTGCGGCACCTTCTCGGCATTGGCGATCCGCGTGTGGCCTGCCATGCAGTAGGTACAGTCGTGATACGCATTGATGGTGAACCACACCACGTGCCGTTCTACGGGGGTGAAGGACATCTTCATCACGGCACGACTGAGGGCCATGTAGGCTTCGGTCGTGGCGGGCGCCTCCACCATCCCGGCGATCAGGTTGGGGACGAAGCCGTAACTCTTCTCCGCCTTGTCCAGCAGTTCCCTGCCGTCCTCCGGTGCCGTTTCCTTCGTGTGAAGCTGAAACCGTGTCATCGTCACCTCCTGCGTGTCTGCTCCGCAATCTGATGCGGCTGCGGCAGCAATCAAGTTCCCTGTCGGGGACGTGATGGTCGCGGCGGGAACAGGGGCCGGTCGTGATCGACGCAGGCGCGGTGACCAACTGTGGGAAGAACATGGAGTCCGACCGGGGGGGTGAACATGACCGACGAACTGATCCATCTGGCACGCTGGCACAATGGCGAGAAGGCATTCTCCCCCTTCACGGATGCGGAAATGCAGCGTCGCCAGGACGCCATGCGGTCACTGATGGCAGCGGACGACTTGGATGCCTGCCTGTTCAGCAGCTACCACAACATCTGTTACTTCTCGGGGTTCATGTACTGCCAGTTCGGGCGGCGCTACGCCCTGACCCTGACCCGTGATGCGGCAACGACACTGACGGCGGCGATCGACGGTGGCCAGCCCTGGCGGCGCACCTACGGCGACAACCTGACCTACACCGACTGGCGGCGGGAAAGCCATTTCGACGGTCTGAAGCACCTGCTGCCCGGTGTCCGGCGCCTGGGTATCGAGTTCGACCACGTGACGCTGCAGTTCCGCGACCTGCTGGCGGCGCACTTTCCCGGCGTGGAACTGGTCGATTGCGGTGAAGCGGCCATGCGCCTGCGCACGGTCAAGTCAGTGGAGGAACACGCCCTGATCCGGGAGGGCGCGCGCATCTGCCGGATCGGCGCAGAAGCGGTGATGCAGACCGCCCGCCCCGGCGTGCCGGAGCATGAGGTGGCGCTGGCCTCCACCAACGCCATGGTGCGGGCCATCGCGGACAGTTTCCCGTTCGTCGAGCTGATGGATACCTGGACCTGGTTCCAGTCCGGCATCAATACCGACGGTGCCCACAATCCGGTGACCAACAGGCGGATCGCGCGAGGTGATATCCTGTCCCTGAACACCTTCCCGATGATCTTCGGCTACTACACGGCACTGGAACGGACCCTGTTCGCAGGTGCAGTGGATGCGGTTTCGCGGGACCTCTGGCAGAAGAACTGCGCGGTGCATGTGCGGGGAATGGAACTGATCCGACCGGGTGCACGCTGCTGCGATATCGCGCTGGAACTGAACGGGATGTATCGCGGCTGGGATCTGCTGAAGTATCGATCCTTCGGCTACGGCCACAGCTTTGGCGTGTTGTCCCATTACTACGGGCGCGAGGCTGCGGTGGAACTGCGTGAGGATGTGGAGACCGTGCTGCGACCGGGCATGGTGGTATCCATGGAACCCATGATCATGCTGCCCGAGGGTGTGGAGGGGTCCGGTGGCTACCGTGAACACGATATCCTGATCGTCACCGAGGACGGGGCGGAGAACATCACGGATTTTCCGTTTGGCCCCGAGCACATGATTTTGCCTGAATAATCAGCGACTTGGCATGGTGGTTGCATGATGATCACAAAGCTGACATCGTTGCACCACAACACGGAGGCGGGTCCAGACACTGCGGTTACAAGCAGGCCGGACCAACAGGGACTGCAAACGCTGACAGGGCGTTCGAACTTGAAGCACCTGCAATCAATGCGGGGCACACAGGGAATAGAGGCAACTGCGTGACAGCCGATCAGTCGACGGGCGATCCATTCGTCCGGTTCCAGGAAGTGCAGAAGAGCTATGACGGCGAAACGCTCGTCGTCAAGAATCTGAACCTCGATATCGCCAATGGCGAGTTCCTGACGATGCTTGGCCCGTCCGGGTCCGGAAAGACAACCTGCCTGATGATGCTTGCGGGGTTCGAGACTCCGACACATGGCAAGATCGTTCTGGACGGCGCGCCGCTGAACGATGTTCCGCCACACAAGCGCGATATCGGCATGGTGTTCCAGAACTACGCGCTGTTTCCCCACATGACGGTGGCGGAGAACCTGGCCTTCCCGCTGAAGGTCCGCAAGATGGGCAAGGCGGAGATCGAGCAGCGGGTCCAGCGGGCACTGG
>CAXBNO010000320.1:0-4554 GCA_963976775.1 uncultured Kordiimonadales bacterium | reverse complement strand
GACGTGAAACCCGGGGAATGCAGCGTCGCCGATTCCGTCGTCAGCCATCCGTCCGGCAGGTCGCTGGGATTCGGTGAACTGGCGGAGGCCGCCGCACAGCTCGCGCCACCCGATGACCCTGTCCTGAAGACGCCGGACCGGTTCAGGCTGATCGGCAGACCGCTCCCACGGCTGGACACGCCCGCGAAGATCAGTGGCGGCGCGATCTACGGTATCGACGTGAAGCTGCCCGGCATGCTCTACGCGACCGTGGCACAGTCACCGGTATTCGGCGGCAAGGTGGCTTCCTTCGACGAGGCCGCCGCGATGGCAATGCCCGGCGTGCGGAAGGTCGTGGCCCTGGAAGACGGCATGGCCGTCGTTGCCGACAGCCACTGGACGCGCTGGCCATCACGTTCGACAACGGACCCAACGCGGACAGGAGTTCGGAAGATTTCACCCGGATGCTCGAAGCGTCGATGCAGAAGATGGACACCGAACCGTTCCCGGAGGCTGCCCAGCGTCTCGACGTCGAATACCAGGCACCGTTCCTGGCGCATCAGCCGCTGGAGCCGATGAACTGCACGGCGCACGTGACACCCACATCCTGCCGCCTCTGGGTCCCGACGCAGAACCTGCATGGTGCCGCCGTGGCCGCCGCAGAGGTCACGGGCCTGCCGCGGCAGGAGATCGAGGTCAATGTCACGCACCTGGGTGGCGGTTTCGGGCGGCGGCTGGAGAGTGACTTCGTGAAACAGGCCGTGACCGTCGCCAAGGAAGTGGACCAGCCGGTGCGCCTGCTCTGGACGCGCGAAGAGGACATGCAGCACGACTTCTACCGCCCGGTTACCCGCGCCCGGTTCCAGATCGCGCTCGGAGCCGACGGCACACCGGAGGAATGGCATACCAGGATCGCCTCCCCATCCTCCTTCCAGAAGGTGATTGCCGACAATTTCCCGGAGTTCTCATGGCTGCCGGTTCAGGCCCTGCTGGGTGATGTGAACATGCTTGCGGGGCTTGGCACATCCTTCGTGCAGAGCAATCCGTTCCCCTATGCGGTCGGCAAGCTGAGGACCGAAGACGAGATCATGGACATTCCTGTTCCGAACGGTTCCCACCGGTCCGTGCAGCACTCCTTCTCCGGCTTCTGCAAGGAGGCCGCGATCGACGAATGTGCCCATGCAGCGGGGCAGGATCCGCTCGCCTACCGGCGCAGGCTGCTGGCGGAGGAACCGCGCTATCTCGGCGTGATCGATCTGGTGGCGGAAAAGGCGGGCTGGGGCAGGCCACCACCGGGCCGGTTCCAGGGTCTGGCCGTGCATCGGTCGTTCGGGACCTGGGTCGCCGAGGTGGCGGAAATCTCCTTCGCCGAAGACGGCACACTGCGGATCCACCGCATCGTCTGCGCCGTCGATTGCGGCATCGTGGTCAACCCGGCAATCGCCGAATCACAGGTGCATGGCGCGGTGATCTGGGGTCTGGAGAACACGCTGCGCTGCGAGATCACGATCCGGGGCGGAAGGGTGGAGCAGAGCAACTTCCATGATTACGAGGTGCTGCGCCTGCACGAAGTCCCGGACGTCGAGGTACATTTCGTCGCCAGTGCGGAACCGCCGACGGGCCTTGGCGAACCCGGCACGCCGCCGGTTGCCGCCGCCCTGACCAACGCGATCTTCGCCGCAACGGGACGCCGCATCCGTACCCTGCCCCTGTCCCGCCATGGCCTGAACATCTGACCGGAGAGCCCGCATGCTGACACTGAAGGTAAATGGCCGGACGCTGGAAGTGGATGTCGAACCTGACACGCCGCTGCTCTGGGTACTGCGGGAGACCATTGGCCTCCCGGGCACCCGTTTCGGCTGCGGCCAGGGTCTCTGTGGTGCCTGCACCATCCATCTCGACGGGATCGCGACGCGCACCTGCATCCTGCCGGTCAGCGATGTCGGCAACGCCGAGATCACGACGATCGAGGGTCTCTCGGCAGACAACTCCCACCCCGTGCAGCAGGCATGGACCGAACTCGACGTGCCACAGTGCGGCTACTGCCAGTCCGGCCAGATCATGGCCGCCGCCGCTCTGCTGGCGGAGAACCCGTTGCCGAGCGATGCCGATATCGACGATGCGATGACCAACATCTGCCGCTGCGGCACCTACGGTCGCATCCGCAAGGGCATCCACCGCGCCGCCCGGCTCGCCGCGCACACGCAATAGGCTGAATTCCGAAGGCGATCCACCTGCGGAATGCGGCAACGAAGCAACTGGCACCACAGGGTTGTGCTGGACCCGCTTGACCACACAATCCCCGGCTTGCGACATTCCCCGCCAGCAGCGTTCTTCAGGAGCGCCGCGATCCTGGGGAGGACAAGGCAATGGGCGCTCTGCCCGACTACGACGACCTTCCGATGCTGGAAGGCCTGGGCATGCGCCATGCGTGGGATGTGCATGGACGCGACGATGATGTCGGCTCCATCAACCTGCTGACGGCGGAGCGCGTGAAAGCCGCTGCAGCGCTGGTGACGTCCGGTCGCATGGTGAACCTGTCGCTGCCGCTGGACGAACCGGACCCGCCGCTGTTCGGACGCAAGGCACTGCACCACGACATCTACGCGCTGGACCGCAACACGCTGGACGACAGTGTCGATTCCCTGTTCATGCAGGCATCCAGCCAGTGGGACGGGCTGCGCCATGTCCGGGCGCGGGAACATGGCTACTACACCGGCATCGCCGACGGGTTCGACCCGGGTCGCGGGCGGCTGGGGATCGAACACTGGGTGGAGCACGGCATGGCCGGCTGTGGCGTGCTGCTGGATGTGGCGGGCTGGATGCAGGAGTCGGGACAGGACTACGACCCGCTGTCGCCGCATCCTGTTTCAGCCGACGACCTGCGCGCCACTGCGGCGCATCAGGGAACCACGATCCGGACCGGAGACATGCTCTGCATTCGCTTTGGCTGGGTGGAGGCCTATCGCGCGCTCGACCCGGCCGGACGACAGGCCTATGCGCGCACGGTGCGCCATGCCGGTCTTGACGGGTCGGAGGAGATGGCGCGCCAGCTCTGGAACTGGCACGTGGCCGCCATCACCTGTGACAATCCCGCCGTCGAGGTCGTGCCGGGCGATCCGAAGATCGGATCGCTGCACCGGCGGATGATCCCGCTGCTGGGGATGGCCTTTGGTGAAATGTTTGACTTTTCCGCCCTCGCTCCAGCGCTCAGGGCGCGCGGCGAATGGCACTTCATGATGACCGCAATACCCCTCAACCTTCCGGGAGCCATCGGATCACCTGCCAACGCACTGGCGATCCTGTAGCGACCGGGACAGACAAGACCACCGAACGCCGGGGAGGCACCTGAATTGGAAATCGAGATCGACGTCGAGAACTTTCGCAACCGCCGCAACAACCAGCGCTGGAACCGCATGTCGGTGGGCGACATCTTCGAGCGTGTGACGTGGAGCACCCCGGACAAGGAATGCCTGATCGCCACGCCGGATGCGACCGTCAACCCGAAGCACGCCCGCGTCACCTACAGACAGGCGCATGAACTGGTGAACCGTGTCGCCAACGGACTGCTGGCCCTGAGTCTGCCGGATGCGGCGCGGGTGGCCATGCTCTGCGACAACTCCATCGAGGCCTGGCTGTCGAAGATCGCCATCGCCAAGGCCGGGCTGGTTGCCACACCGATGAACGTGATGATGGCCCCTGACATCATCACGGACGGGTTGCAGCGAATGGAGGCCAGTTGCGCCATTGTCGATGCCGACCTTTGGAAGCGCATGGGCCATGCGTTCGAGGCGGCAGGCGTCACGCCGGTCATGTCCATCGGTGCGGGGCCGGACGAAGGGTATCCGTCCTTTGACGACTTCATCGCGGACCAGGGCATCGAGGATCCGGATGTCACGATCCATTCGGATGACATCTGGGAAGTCCTGTTCACCTCCGGCACGACGGCGAAGCCGAAGGCGGTGATGATCTCCCACACCTATGCCTACATGACCGGATACAATCACGTCCTGTCGATGACGCGGGGGCTGGACCACGAGAATGAACTGCGCGCGGGCACCTTCACCCCGATGACATTCCATATCGGTGACCTGCTGATGATGATTGCCCCTCTGCTGGCAGGCGGCACGGTGATCATGGGTCGCAAGCCTGAAGGGCACGCCATGGCCCAGGCCTGCACAAGGGAAGCCGTCACCAGCCTCTTTGGCGGGTCCCCGCAGTTCGTCGAGTCTCTCATCAAGGCTGTCGAGGATTCACCGACCGCCTATGACCTTTCCAGCATGAAGGTCATGTTCTACGGCTGGGCACCGCTGGCTCCCGGTTCGCTGGCCAGGTTGCGCCGCCTGACCGCTCCGAAACTGAGTGTCTACGGAATCATCGGCCAGACCGAGTGCGTCGTCTGTCATTGCTTCCACATCAACCAGCACCGCGACACCTACCTGCGCAATGCCCCGGCGGTGAACCATGTCGGGCTACCCGTGCCGATGCTGGCATCGACGGTGATGGATGCCGACGGCAACGACCTGCGCGGCCAGCCGGGGGTCCAGGGTGAGGCCGTATACCGTTCACCCGCCA
>CAXBNO010000319.1:0-4575 GCA_963976775.1 uncultured Kordiimonadales bacterium | reverse complement strand
CCATATCCGGAACCTCTCCGCGCTTCGCCGCACCCAGCGTCGCGATGATCTCCGACAGGCGCGGAGTGGCATTCGCGGTACGGTCCCGTGGCCAGAGCAGCGATACGGTCTCGGCCAGATCGCCGATGTAGTCATAGGACAGGCGGAACAGCTCCGGGTCTGTCCGGTCCGCCACCAGTTCGCGGATCATGGAGGGTCGGGCGGCACACAGCTTCAGATCGCCTGCAAGGGATGCCAGCGCATAGCCACGGTCCGGGTCGGGTGTCGATTTCAGGTAGGCGGTGATCAGGTCCAGCCGGACATTGCGCCCCGGCGCGGTGGACAGCCGGTCGAGCAGTTCGGCAAAGGCCTGCATCAGGACCCGGCCTCTTCCATCTCCGTCTCCGTGTCGCCATCTTCCTCCCGCCCGACGAGGCTGAGGGCGCGCGCTTCGAGACCCAGGGAGCGGGCGTAATGCACCAGCGCATCTTCGCGCCCGTGCGTCACCCAGATCTCCCCGGCCTCCACATCACGGATGGTCGCCGTCAGTTCGTCCCAGTCCGCATGGTCCGAAATGATCAGCGGCAGTTCGGCACCGCGCTGGCGCGCCCGGGCACGGATACGCAGCCACCCGGAGGCGACGGCGGTGACCGGATCAGGCATCCGCTGCGACCAGCGATCCGCCAGGGCATTCGGCGGGCACATGACAATCCGTCCGGTCAGCGCCTGCTTCGGCAGTCCCGCGACCGGTGCCAGATCACCCAGATCGACACCGAGCCGCTGATAGAGGGCGCAGAGCTTCTGCAAGGCCCCGTGCAGGTAGATCGTCTCGTCATATCCGGCCTCCCGCAGCAGGGCGATGACGCGCTGCGCCTTGCCCAGGGCATAGACACCCACCAGATGACAGCGTTCCGGCGCGGCGGCGACGGAGGCCAGCAGGCGCCCGACTTCAGCGCTCGCCGGGGGATGACGGAAGACCGGCAGGCCAAAGGTCGCCTCCGTGATGAAGGCATCGCAGGTCACGACCTCGAACGGTGCGCAGGTCGGGTCGCGGCTGCGCTTGTAGTCGCCGGAGACGACGATGCGCTCCCCGCCGTGTTCCAGCACGACCTGGGCACTGCCAAGCACATGACCGGCGGAGACCAGTCGCACCGTCACATCCCCGACCCGCGTGACCTCGCCATAGCGCACCCGCTGGAACGACCGCCCGGCATTGCTGCCGTAGCGTGCCTCCGCGATCGCGATGGTTTCATGGGTGGCCAGGACGTGGCTGTTGCCGGGGCGGGCGTGGTCCGCATGTCCGTGGGTGATGATCGCGCGCTCCGCCTTGCGCACCGGATCCACGTAGAAGTCACCCGGAATGCAGTACAGGCCGCCCGGTCGCGGTTCCAGCCAGTTCAGGTGCTTTCCTGCTGCCATAGCTGCCGCTGTCCTCTCCGCGTTGATTGCACCAGCCAACCGGCTGCGCCATGCTTCCGCTCCCACGATACAGGAGGTCGCTTCCTTGGCCATCAGCGCACTTGATGATCCCCTGCTGGCGGGCCTGCTCGGCGATCCGGAGATTGCCGCCTGGTTCACGCCGGAGGCAGAGATCGGGGCCATGCTGCAATTCGAGGTCGCGCTGGCCCGCGCCGAGGCGGCCTGCGGAATCATTCCTGAACCGGCAGCCACCGAGATCGTCGGGCTCATCGACGGGTTCAGTCCCGACATGCAGGCACTCGCACAGGCCAGCGGGCGCGACGGGCTGATCGTGCCGGGGCTGGTCAGCCAGCTTCGCGCCGCTGTCCCGGAAGCCAACCGCGCGCACCTGCATTTCGGCAGCACCTCGCAGGACGTGATCGATACCGCGCTGGTGCTCCGCCTTGGTCCCTGCCTGGATATCCTGGAGGACCGTCTCAGGGACATTCTGGCCGCGCTGGAAACCTTCTCGGATGCCCATGGCGCGCAGCCACTGATGGGCCGGACCCGGATGCAGCAGGCCATCGCGATCCGGTACGCGGACCGGCTGGACAACTGGATCACACCGTTGCGGGAAGTCCTGGGAGACCTGGCGACGGTCCGGGCCGCTGCCATCCGGCTGCAATGCGGCGGCGCGGCGGGCACGCTGGACAAGCTCGGTGATGCCGGGCCCGGGGTCGCGGCTGCACTGGGGCAGGAACTGGGTCTGCCGGTGCCGACGCGGCACTGGCAGACCAACCGCCGGGGGCTGATCGCGCTGACGAACTGGTGCGCAGCCGTGACCGCAGCGCTGGGCAAGCTCGGCCATGACGTGACGCTGATGACCCAGAACGAGATCAGCGAGCTGCGGGTGACCAGCGGCGGCGGCTCCTCCGCCATGCCGCACAAGGTCAACCCGATCAATGCGGAGGCGCTGGTGACTCTCAGCCGCTTCGTCGCCGTGCAGTCCGGTGGCATGCAGCTGGCCGCGGTTCATGAACAGGAACGGTCGGGCATTTCCTGGACACTGGAGTGGATGCTGTTGCCCCAGATCGTTGCCGCCACCGGCGTTGCGAGCCTGCGCGCGAAGGACCTGCTGGCCAGCATCACCTTGCCCTGACATAAGGCGCTGACGGCAAGTGGTGCATGAAGCCATGACAAGTCTTCGCCACTGTCGGCTCGACCGCTGCCCCGACCGGATCGAACGCATCATCTGCTGGTCTGGTCCCTCAATGGATGGCACCGGCGTCGGCTCTCCTGCCGTCCCGCAGGCCGGAATGCGTTTGCCGCGCTTGTCGTGACAGCGGGCCTGTGATTGGCTTCCCGGCAAATCACAAGGGAGGAATACAATGGCCGCGAAAGCGACATCCATGATCGTTGCCGCACAGCCGGAGGCTGCGGAGGCAGGTGCGGAGATCCTGAAACGCGGTGGCAACGCCATTGATGCGGCAATGGCCGCAGCGCTGGTCCAGGGTGTCGTTGATCCCCAGATGTGCGGAATCGCCGGTTTCGGTTCCTGCCAGGTTTATATGCCGGACCGCGATGTCCTGACTTTCATCGACTTCCACGGCAAGACCCCGAAGAAGGCCACGCCGGACATGTGGGAAGACATCATCGTCGGCGAGACACGCGACGGCTTCGGCTTCGTGCTGGAGGGTTTCGTCAACGACCTCGGCTATCAGTCGATCACCACGCCAGGCAGTCTGAAGGCCTATCATGAGGCCGTTACCGAATTCGGCACCATGGACTGGGCCGACATCTGCGCTCCCGCCGTGGCGCAGGCGGAGGAAGGCTTCGTGGTCCGCCCGCATGTCCAGTTCTGGTGGGACTCCGGCAGCAGCTATGGCCGCGCCGACGTGACCGACCGCCTGCGGTTCTCGGCCACCGGGCGCGATGCCTATTTCAGGGCAGATGGCACGACCAAGCGTGTTGGTGACCGGGTCAACAATCCGGACCTCGCCAGGACCCTCACCCGGATTGCCCGACATGGTCCCGACATCTTCTACAAGGGCGAGATCGCGGAGCGTATTGCCGAGGACTTTGCCGCCAATGGCGGGCTGCTCGGATATGACGACCTCGCCGAATATGCGACCACGCGCAACCGGCCCATCGGGATTGACTACCGTGACTGGCATCTGACCACCAACCAGCCGCCCGGCGGCGGCATCATGCTGGCCGAGATGATGAACATCCTGGAGAACTTCGACCTTGCCGGGATCGGCCACAACACGGTCGAGTACCTGCGTGTCGTGGCGGAAGCAATGAAGATCGCGACCGCCGACAAGGACGGACATGTAGGCGACCCCGCATTCTACGACGTGCCCATCGAGCGCCTGACCTCCAAGGCCTATGCCGCAGAAGCCGCAGCGCGGATCAGGGCCGGCGAGAAGCATCATGTCGAGCGTATCGGCATGGAGGAATCGAAACAGACGACGCATGTGGCCGTCATCGATGCACAGGGCAACGCGGTCACCATGACCCATTCGCTGGGCATGCCGTCGGGGGTGATCACCGACGGGCTGGGGTTCATGTACAACGGATGCATGGCAGTCTTCGATCCACGGCCGGGCCGGGCGGGATCGATCGCACCCGGGAAGTCCCGGTTCAGTTCTGTCTGCCCCACGTTCGGTTTCCGCGACAACAGGCTGGAGCTGGCCATTGGCGCACCCGGCGGCACGCAGATCGCGATGGGGGTGATGCAGGCAACCCTGAACGTCATTGACCATGGCATGACGATGACGGAGGCGGTCTCGGCACCCCGGTTCTCCGCAACATCCGACATCATCGACGTGACCAACCGGATCCCGCGTTTCGTGCAACGCGAACTGGAGGCAGATGGCTACGAAGTCATGCGCAATCCGCTGACGTTCGACATTGCAGCGGTTCATGGCATCAGGGTCAGGGCCGACGGCAGCTTCGACGGTGCCGCGGACCCCGGTCATGATGGCGTGGCGATCGGCGTCTGAACCGACCCGATTGCTGCTTGGCACCAATGCGGACCGGCCACCTCGCCACTGCAAGGTGCATGACAGGAACACATGCGGAGAATTCGCTCACCGACAGGCGGGACGTCCCGAGAAGTGGATCGTTAAGAGAAAATTAACTTTGGGGCTGTCCCAGATAACCCGGTTTGGGGGTTATCATGGGGTCCATGCGCAA
>CAXBNO010000318.1:0-4581 GCA_963976775.1 uncultured Kordiimonadales bacterium | reverse complement strand
AGAGCCGCCAACACCAGCAGCAGCAACCAGGAGACACGCAGATCGGGCCACAGCAGGCCGACCAGCGCCGAAAGCGCCAGACTGGTTGCTGCCAGCGCCAGCCAGAGCTGCCGGTCGGTCGCGAACGTGGCGACAAGACGGTTCACAGCCAGCGCCTCGTCTCGATGACACGCGTGGCGAGAAACAGCGCCACTGCAGCAAGGCTCAACGGCAGAACAATCGCGCGCAGATCAAGGATGCCGTTGCTCATCTCATCGAACTGGTTGGCAAGGGACAGGGCGACGCGTGCCTCGGGCGATATCGCCGGGAAGAGAGTCAGTGCCGCACCCGAGAACCAGACCGCGAGGATCAGGCCAGCCCCGAGCACGAAGCCGAGCGCCTGGTTCGGCGCCAGCACTGCACCGAGCGTCGCCATTGCCATGAACAGGATCGTGACCAGCGCGATGGCGAGATAACCGGTCCCGAGCAGAAGCCATTCCGGGCTGCCGTAAAGCGCCAGCAGACCCGCCAGCGGCAGCGTTGTCGCCAGCCAGCCGAAGGCGAGCACCAGCCCGGCCAGGTACTTGCCGAAGATGAGTTCCAGATCGCTGACCGGCGACGTGAGCGTCAGTTCGATCGTGCCTTCCTCGAACTCCCGCGACAGGAGTCGGGCGGCGACTGCGGGGATGAGGAACATCAGCGCAAACAGGACCCAAACCAGTGCGCCCCGCATGGAGGTCTCGAGATGTGTCGCAGGGCTGGACGCGAAACCGTAGCCAGCAGCGAACAGGAACACCGCCCAGAGCACCCAGGTCGCAGACGAGCGACGGAGCACGTGCAATTCGGCAGCCGCGATGGCAAGGGCGCGGGTCATGATCCGGTCCCCGGCTCATCATCGCCCAGCAGGCGAAGAAAGACACTCTCCAGGTCGTCCCGTTCGGCGGCCAGCCTGCGCAGGCCCAGACCCGCACCGACAACCGCCTCGGCGACCAGTGCCGTGTCGGCTTCAGCGCTCAGGTCAAAGCGACATCGGGTGCCCTGCCCGGCGGCTTCGGTTCGGATATCGCCCGCCGCCAGTGGCAGCAGCAACGCCGTCAGCCGCGCCGCATCCGCATCAGCCTCCACGACGACACCGCGCGTGGCGGCATCGCTGCGGCGGCGCTCACCGAGGATGCGGCCCCGTCCAATTACCAGAACCCGATCGCAGATCTGCTCGGCTTCCGGCAGCACATGGCTCGAGAAGATGATCGTGTGCGCATTGCCAAGTTCACATATCAGGTCCCGCACCTCGACGACCTGCACGGGATCGATGCCGCTCGACGGCTCATCGAGGATCAGGATGTCGGGTTCGTGCAGAATTGCCTGCGCGAGTCCTGCACGCTGCTTCAGCCCCTTCGAGAGCTTGCCGATCAGACTGTCGGCACGGTCCGCGATGCCGCAGCGGCGCATGGCATTCACGGTCATCTCCCGGCGCCTCTGCCGGGGCAGGCCATAGAGACGGGCACGTGCAAGCAGATACTCACGGACCGTCATGTCGCGCCGCAACGGTGTGCCCTCGGGCAGGTAGCCGATCCGTCGGCGGGCTTCCCGTGCCCTGGGCCCGGCGTCGCCGATGGTCTCACCAGCAACCTCGATGCGTCCGGCGGAAGGGGCAAGGAACCCGGCGAGCATCCGGATGGTCGTTGTCTTCCCCGCACCGTTCGGCCCGAGCAGGCCAACTGTCTCATGCGTTGCAACGCTGAAATCGAGACCACGGACCACCTCGCTGGCCCCGTAGCGCTTTACCAGTCCCTCCGCGCGGATCGCGGCTGGTTCAGCCACGCTGCGCCGCCTTGGGTACGAAGGGAACGGTGCCGATGATGTTCTCCTCGGCCAGATCACGCAGCTCGGCTTCAGAGAGGCCGAGGATGCCCCCCAGAACCGATTCATTGTGTTCGCCGATCGTTGGTGTCGGCCATTCGAGTGCCCCGCGCGCGCCGTCGATCAGATAGGGAGAGGTCGAGTGGGGCTTTCGGCCCACATGGGCACGTTCGAGTTCAACCCAGAATCCACGCCCGTCGAGCTGCGGGTCGTCCCGCAGTTCGTCGCTCCGAAGCACCGGCGCGGCAGGCACACCCGCTGTCTGCAGCCTGTCGGCGGCCAGACGTGCATCTTGCGAGCGCGCCCAGTCACCGATGGCGGCGTCGATCTCGCCGTGACAGGTGTGGCGGCCCGCGGCAGTTGCGAGCCTTGCGTCGGCAGCGAGATCGTTTCGGTCCATCGCCTCGGCAAGCGCGCGCCACTCCGCGTCATCGGTCACGGCAATCGTCAGCCAGCTGTCGTCCCCGGCGCAGGCATAGATGCCCGAGGGCGCGTAGACGGGATGACGGTTGCCGGTTCTGGGAGGCGCCTCACCGGTCAGTGCCTGATGGATCGGGCCGTGAATGCCGAGCTGCAGCATGCATTCCACCTGGGCAAGGTTGATGAACTGGCCCTCACCGGTGCGCTTGCGGTGCAGGATGCCGACCAGCAGGGCGGCGGCGGCATTTATCCCGCCGCAGGCATCGCCATAGGCGATGTGGGTCTGTATCGGCGGGCCATCGGGTTCGCCCGTCAGATGCGGCAGACCGGCACCGTGTTCCACTGTCGAGCCATAACCGCGATAGCCTGCCCAGGGGCCCGTCGAGCCGAAGCCCGGCATGGAAAGCATGACGATGGCGGGATTGACCTTCACCAGATCGTCGTAGCCGAGGCCGAGTTTCGGCATCACCGGCTGGGCCTGGTTCTCGATCACCGCATCGGCACGCGCCACCAGCCGCAGGACCAGCGCCCGGCCCTTCTCCCGCGTCAGGTCCAGCGTGATGCCGAGCTTGTTGCGGTTCATCAGGTTGAACGCGGCGGTGGTCTCATGCGTCATCTTCCTGAGCGTCTCTTCGGTATGCTCCCAGCCGCGCCACCAGTCAGCATACTGGCAGGCCTCCACCTTGATCACCTCGGCACCCATGTCGGCCAGATGCCGGGAGGCCAGCGGTCCCGACCAGCCCATGGTGAAATCGACCACCCGGATATCCCGCAACGGTTTCATGCCGCCCCCCGCAAGGCGTCGGCAGCCAGTGCCTCGATCTCGGCATCGCCCAGTCCCAGCCGCCCGGAAAGCACCGCGTGCGTATCGGCACCGAGACGGGGTGCCGCGCCCCCCTGCCGGAGCGGAGTCGCGGCGAACTTCCACGGGATCGCCGGAGCCCGGAAGGTGCCCCCGTCAGGAAGGCGGAAATCGGCAAAGACCTCACGGGCCTGAAAGTGGTCGAGACCGGTCAGTTCCGCCATGGTCGGCACCAGCGCGAAAGGCAGCCGCCGCGCCTGTCCGTCGTGGAACCAGTCCTCGGCCCGCCGCGCCGCGAGATGCCGGATGAAGACCTCATCCACCTCCTGCCAGAGATCGTTGCGGCCCTCCGAGGTCTGCAGCCGCGGATCATAGGCGAAATCGCGCGCGCCGATCAGATCGCAGGCGCCATACCACTGCAGCGGCGTGACCGTGGAGACGCCGAGCCACGTCCCCTCCGCACAGGGATAAAGTGTCTGCGGATAGGTCGGGCGGAAGCGGTTGATGCCCTTCCGCACGGCGGTCTCTCCGTCATAGGCATGCTTCACCGGCCCCATTTCCGTATAAGTGATCTCGGCCTCCAGAATGCTCTGGTCGATCGTGCAGCCGCGGTCCCCGGCCTCACGCCCGATCAGGGCGGTGATGATGGCGATAAAGGCCGTCACACCGCCGGTGATCTGTGCCTGATAACCACCGGGAATGATCGGAGGGCCTGACTCCGGTCCAATGGGATAGATGAAGCCGGAGAGTGACTGGATGATGGCATCTGTCGCGCGCCAGTCGCGGCGCGGTCCGGTCGTTCCGAACCAGCTCAGGATGGCGCGGACGAGGTTCGCGTTTTCCGCGCCGAGCGGCTCGCGCGTATTGTCACCGCCTTCGACCAGCACATCGGCAGCCGCCGCCAGTTGCTCCGCCACGCGGCGACCGGCCTCCGAATCGAGATCAAGGATAACGCTGCGCTTGTTGGCATTGAGGAACAGATGCATCCCGCCATTCTCGGGCGGCTCACCGGACTTCGCGAAGGGTGGCAGGGCGCGGACCGGGTCGCCGTTCACGGGCGGTTCGACCTTGATCACCTCCGCGCCGCAGGCAGCCAGCAGCGCGCCGCAATAGGCCGAGGCGACATTGCCCGCCGTTTCGATCACCACATAGCCGTCCAGGGCACCGCGCGCTTGCGTCATGCTGACTGCTCCTCCAGCAGGTGACAACCGGCGGCGCGGCTTTCCCCGATCCGGCGCAGTTCCGGATAGTCCTGACGGCAGACATCCATGACGTGCGGGCAGCGAGGATGGAACTTGCAGCCCGACGGTGGATTGAGCGCGCTGGCGATCTCGCCGGTAGCAAGCTGTTCGCTGAGGCCGTGTTTCGGGTCCGGTCGCGGCACCGCCGCCAGCAGGGCCTGTGTGTAGGGATGCTGCGGGTCATCGAAGACCTGCGCCGTGGGACCGATCTCGACAAGATTGCCCAGATACATCACGCCCACGGTGGTCGAGACATGCTCCACCAGGGCGAGATCGTGA
>CAXBNO010000317.1:0-4588 GCA_963976775.1 uncultured Kordiimonadales bacterium | reverse complement strand
CGACTACGCGCGCTTCGCCCAGATGCTGCTCAATGGCGGCGAACTGGATGGTGTCCGCATCCTGAAGCCGGAAACCGTCTCCATGATGACCAGCGATCAGACGATTTCCCGTGGCATGAAGCCGGGCAAGTACTACCTTCCCGGTCGCGGCTACGGTTTCGGCCTGGGAGTCGCCGTCCGGATCGCGGATGAGGGCGCTGCGCATCCCGGCACCATCGGCGACTACTTCTGGGGCGGAGCGGGCGGCACCTACTACTTCGCCGACCCGGCACAGGACATGTTCGTGCTGTTCATGGTCCAGGCACCAAAGGCGGGCCGCACCATGCGCGGCCTCGTCCGGTCACAGGTCTACGGGGCGATGACGCGCCGCTGAGGATGCGATCAGTCCTTGCGCACCATCCGGCCCAGCGGACGGCCGCCGAAGATGTGGACGTGGAAGTGGAACACGATCTGACCGGCACTGGCGCCATTGTTGGTGGTCAGGCGGAAGCCTTCGCCCGCGACGCCCGCAACCTCAGCGGTTTCACTGACGGAGCGCCAGAAGCCGGTGATTTCTTCCGCCGGGGCCTTCGCCATGAAATCCTCGAAGTCGATGTAGGGGCCCTTCGGGATCACCAGCACATGCACCGGGGTCTGCGGCTGGATATCCTCGAACGCCAGCGCGAACGCGGTCTCGTGCACCTTCTTGCAGGGCAGTTCGCCACGCAGGATCTTCGCGAAGACGTTGTCACTGTCGTAGCTCATTGGTCTCGGTCCTCCTTGCGGGATGCCTTTTCGGCGATGCCGGATATGCCTTCGCGCCGTGCCAGTTCGGCCATGACCTCGGCAGGTTCGATGCCGAGGTGCGACCAGAGCACGGTCAGGTGAAACAGCAGGTCCGCGCTCTCGGAAACAACCTTGTCCCGGCCCTCGCTGACGGCGGCAAGCGCGGTCTCGACCGCCTCCTCGCCCACCTTCTGCGCGATCTTGGATGTGCCCTTGGCGTGCAGCCGCGCGACGTAGGATGTCTCCGGGTCGGCAGACTTGCGTTGCTCCGCCAGCGCGTACAGGCGTTGCAACATGTCCGGACTGTCGCTCATGCCGTGGCCTCCTCTGGCAGCAGACGCACCGGCACACCGGCAGCAGCCATGTGCGCCTTGGTCTCCGGAATCGAAAAGGTGCCGAAATGGAAGATCGAGGCGGCGAGGACCGCAGACGCATGACCATCACGCACCCCCTCCACCATGTGATCCAGCGTCCCGACACCGCCGGACGCAATGACCGGAATGCCGACCGCATCCGCCACCGTGCGCGTCAGGGCAATGTCGAAACCGGTCATGGCCCCGTCACGGTCCATGGAGGTCAGCAGGATCTCTCCGGCGCCCAGTCCCTCCATGCGCCTCGCCCATTCGACGGCATCGATGCCTGTCGGCTCCCGCCCGCCATGGGTGAAGATCTCCCAGCGGTCAGGCCCGACGGACTTGGCGTCGATGGCGACCGTGATGCACTGGCTGCCGAACTTGGTCGCCGCCTCGCCCACGAACTCCGGGCGGTGCACGGCGGCGGTATTGATGGAGACCTTGTCGGCCCCGGCCAGCAGCAGTTGCCGCACGTCGTCGTTGGTGCGCACACCGCCGCCGACCGTCAGCGGCATGAAGCAGCGCTCCGCCGTCCGCGCCACCACATCGAACAGGATGCCGCGCTTCTCGTGACTGGCGGTGATGTCCAGAAAGCAGAGTTCATCGGCGCCGGCGGCATCATAGACCGTTGCCTGCTCCACCGGATCACCGGCATCGCGTAGGTCGACGAAGTTGATGCCCTTCACCACGCGCCCGTCCTTCACGTCGAGGCAGGGTATGATGCGTGCCTTCAGCATGGCTCAGGCCCCCGCCACGGACAGCGCTTCCGCCGGGTCGATCCGACCGTCATAGAGTGCGCGACCGATGATGACACCTTCGATACCAGCATCGGCCACCGCCTTCAGGCGATGGATGTCGTCGATACCCGCAACGCCGCCGGAGGCAATGACCGGCAGACCGGAGACGCGCGCCAGTGCTGCCGTCGCCTCGACATTCACACCCTGCAGCGCACCATCGCGGTCGATGTCGGTATAGACAATGGCTGCCACCCCTGCGTCGGCAAAGGCCAGCGCCAGATCGGTCGCCTTCATCTCCGACTGCTCGGCCCAGCCCTCGACAGCGACCTGTCCACCGCGCGCGTCGATACCCACCACGATCCGGCCCGGATGATCCCGGCAGGCGGCGCGGACCGTTTCCGGATCACGCAGCGCCATGGTGCCGAGAATGACCCGCGCCACCCCGGCGGCCAGCCAGGCATCGATCGCAGCCCGGTCCCTGATGCCGCCACCAAGCTGCACCGGGCGATCCGTGGCGGCCAGCACGGCGCGCACGGCATCGGCATTGCTTGACCGGCCATCGAAGGCCCCGTTCAGATCCACCAGATGCAGCCGCGTGAAACCGACGTCACGAAACCGCCGCGCCTGGTCCGCCGGGTCCGGATTGAACTCCGTCGCGTCCTCCATGCGTCCCTGCAGCAGCCGCACGCAGCGCCCGTCCTTCAGGTCGATTGCGGGATAGATGTTCATTTGTTCGCTCCCGCCTTGCGCCTGTGCGCCAGCTCCTTGGTGTAGAAATACCCGGTCACATAGTCCTCACCCACCAGCGCGTAGTTCTCCCGCACGCCCCAGCGCGTGAACCCGCCCTGCTCGTAGATCTGGATCGCTGCGACCTGTGTCGCGCGCACGTCCAGGTCGATCTGTTCGAAGCCGTCCTGTCGCGCGACATCTTCCGCCATCTGCAGCAGGCCGCGCGCCAGACCCAGCCCGCGCGCATGGGGCGCGATGAAGAACGTCGTCAGCCGGGCGATATGCCCCTGGGCATGATTGTGGCGCGATGGCCGAAGCAGTTGAATGGAGCCGACGATATGCCCGTCCAGCCATGCCACGAAGACCTCCCGCTCCGGCATCAGCACGACGCCCTTCCAGTAGGACTCCATCACCGCACGGCGCGGCACGGTCAGCCAGCCGAAGCCGTTGCCGTCAAGGATGGCCGCCTCCGTCGCGTCGCAGAGGTCCTGCAGGTCCACCTCCTCGATGGACTTGAGCTGCTGGATATCGGTTGACGGTTTCCGGTCCTCTGCCATCAGGGTGCCCATTCAAGGAAATTGCGGATCAGGCGCAGGCCGACAGCCTGGCTCTTCTCCGGGTGGAACTGGGTGCCGATCATGGTGTCCCGACCGACCGCCGCCACCACCGGCCCACCATAGTCCACGTCCGCCAGCCGATGCGCGGGCTCGACGTCCCGGAAGGCATAGGAATGCACGAAATAGGCATGGGCACCCTCACCCAGGCCCGCGAAGACCGGATGCGGCGTCCGCAGCACCAGTTCGTTCCAGCCCATGTGCGGGATCTTCAGCGCCGGATCGTCCGGGGTGATCCGGTCAACCGTCCCCTCGATCCAGCCAAACCCTTCGTGATGGCCATGCTCCAGACCCGCGTCCGCCATCAGTTGCATGCCGACACAGATACCGAAGAAGGGACGCGCGCGCTTGATCGCCGCTTCCTCGACGGCTTCCCTCAGCCCGGGGATGGCACTCAGGCCCGCGCGACAGTCGGCAAAGGCCCCGACCCCCGGCAGCACCACCCGATCAGCCGTCGCAACCCGTTCTGGCGCGCCGGAGACTTCGATGCGGATGTCCGAGCCGAGTTCACGTGCCGCCCGCTCGAACGACTTTGCAGCCGAATGCAGGTTGCCGGATCCATAATCGACGATGACCGTCAGCATGGCCGCCGCCGCACCGAACGCGCCCGCTTCGCCATGCTCACAGGCTGCCGCCCAGCACGCCCTTGGTGGAGGGCACGGCATCCGACTTGGATCGATGTCCAGCGCATCGCGCAGCGCCCGCGCCAGCCCCTTGAAGCAGCTCTCCGCGATGTGGTGGTTGTTCTCACCGTACAGGTTCTCGACATGCAGCGTGATGCCACCCGCCTGCGCGAAGGCCTGGAACCATTCCTTGAACAGTTCGGTATCGAAATCCCCCAGCTTCGGACGCGAGAACCCAACCCGCCAGATCAGGTAGGGACGGTTCGAGACATCCAGCGCCACGCGGGTCAGCGTCTCGTCCATCGGGATCAGTGCCGAGCCATAGCGGGTGATGCCGGCACGGTCGCCCAGCGCCTCCGCCAGGGCCGTGCCGATGGCAATGCCGGTATCCTCCACCGTGTGGTGGAAATCGATGTGGGTGTCGCCCTTGGCCCGGACCGTGAGGTCGATCAGGCTGTGCCGGGAAAGCTGTTCCAGCATGTGATCCAGAAAGCCGATCCCGGTGTCGATGGCATAGATGCCGGTGCCGTCGACATTCAGTTCGACGGAAATCTCGGTTTCCTTGGTACGGCGGTCATAGCTGGCCTGGCGCATGGCGCGGTTCCTTGATCAGTCACGGCGGAGAAGCGCTCTATAGCAACTGCGGCGACGCGGTCAAAGCGACAGAGGGCCTCAGAAGCCGACGCCACCACTGGGTGTGCGCCGCATCAGCACGCCCTCATCGGCATTTCGGCTGCGGCATCGGTGGTATTCCGGGTCGGACGGTC
>CAXBNO010000316.1:0-4599 GCA_963976775.1 uncultured Kordiimonadales bacterium | reverse complement strand
AAGTAGCGCCCGGTGGTGGGCAGGATCAGCAGGCCGTAGCCGTCGATGAATTCCGGGAAGATGCCGACGGAATCCTCGAACCGGCCCTGATCGCGCACATCCATCTCGGTCATGTTGTAGCGGGCGTCGATCTTGCGGGTGTCGCGCACGCCGAGCGTCATGCCGAAATTGCGCAGCTTGGCTGTCTCGCAGCCCGGATGGTGGCGGCGCATGGCCTCCACGGCCAGCATGGCCTGACGCCGCCCCTCGATCTCGAAGCGGGTGAGATCGTCGGGGTCGGTGCCGTCGCAGCCGTCCAGGTGGACAAGGTTCAGATAGGTCAGATCCCCGGTGTCATAGATGGCACCCCAGGTGCCCGCGATGGTGGAGAGGTTCTGGGGAATAAGTCCTTCCTGGATGGCAAGCTGGAACGGTTTCTTGAGGAAGGGAGAGAACATCCTGTCCTCCTTCCCCGTGGTCTCCACCGTCCATTCGCCACTGTCCCAGTCGCGATAGGTCAGGGGGTTGGCGTGGATTTCCTCCAGGAATTTCGCCCGGTCCACACCGGACATGGAGAACATGACGGAGGCCGCCATCAGATCCTCCCGCGCCGCCTTGTGCGTCGGCGCGCCGGCGCGATGGGCCACGTCGGCGTCGCCCGTCGCGTCGATCACCCGCTTCGCCAGGATGGCTTCGCGCCCGGCCTTGCTCTCCGTGATGATGCCCCTGATCGTCGCGCCTTCCATGATGGGGGCGACGAACTGGCGGTGCAGCATCGGGGTGATCCCGGCTTCCTCCACCAGCCGGTCGGCGACGACCTTGAACCCTTCCGCGTCCAGCGCGTGGCTGTCGGACTGCGGTTCGGGCGTGGCGGCCCCCATGGCGATGGCGCGGGCCTCGAACTCGCGCCCGACCCCCTCCGTATCGACGGTCTTCTCGTGGCGGTACCAGGCAAAGCCCTCGACACCGACCGCCGTGATGTTGCCCCCGAAACAGCCAAAGCGTTCGACCAGCGTCACCGCGACACCCGCACGTGCCGCCCCCAGCGCTGCGGCGAGACCACCGGGCCCCGATCCGACGACCAGAACCTCGGTCTCATGGATGACATCGATCTGGCGGGCGGGTTCGGTGATCTGTTTCACGGGCAGTGTCCAGTGGTCAGATGGGGCTGATGGCGCGTTTCTTCGGTGGTCCGCCCTCATGCGGGCGCAGGGGGGCATGACGGAGCGCGTCGGCCAGCACGGCGCGGGTATCGCGCGGATCGATCACGTCATCGACGCCGAAGTGCTCCGCCGCACGCAGCGGTGTCAGGTTGCGGCGGATATCGGCCTCCAGCTCCGCCTTGCGGGCCGCGGGGTCCGGGGCGTTCTGCCAGTCGCGCGCGTAGGCAACGTTCAGCGCTGTCTCGATCGACATGGCGCAGAGTTCCGATGTCGGCCAGGCCCAGGTGCCATCCGCCTTGAAGCCGCGTCCGCCGTTCATGGCGTAATATCCGGCCCCATAGCCCTTGCGCACCATCACCGAATAGCGCGGCACCGTCGCGACACCCAGTTCGTAGAGCATCTTGGCCGAGCGCAGGCCCAGGGTGGTCTTCTCCGCGCCCGAGCCGACGAAGATGCCCGGCATGTCGATGAAGTAGAACAGCGGCAGGCCGAAGGCGTCGGCAATGGCGATGTGACGGGCGGCCTTCTCCGCCGCCCTGGCGTCCAGCATCCCGGCGAGGAACATGGGATTGTTGGCGATGATGGCGACCGGTCGCCCCTCCAGCCGCGCGAAGGCGGTGACCATGTTGCGGGCGTGGGTCGGCTTGGTCTCGAAGACACTGTCCTGGTCGAAGACCAGTTCCACGGCCTTGCGCATGTCGTAGGCCCGGCGCGGGTTGTCGGGTACCAGATCAGCCAGTGCTTCGGCCCGCCGCTCCACCGGATCATTGCAGGGCAGAACGGGCGGAGCCTCGCCTGCGTTGCGCGGCAGGAAGTCGAGGTAGCGCCGGATCGCCGCGAAACACTCCTCCTCCGTGTCCGGCGCCATGTCGGCGACACCCTGGGCGTCCGCCTGCATGGCCGCACCGCCGAGCGTCTCCGTGTCGATTTCCTCACCCGTCGCAGCCCGCACGAGGGCCGGGCCACCGATACCCATCTGGGCATGGCCGCGCCGCATGATGCGGAAATCGGCGAAGGCGGCCATGTTCGTCGGCCCGGCATAGCCCGGACCCAGGATCGCGGTGGCGATGGGTACCCAGCCCGACAGGCGCGACAGGTGCCAGAAGATCGGACCGGCGGAGGCAAAGTGCCGGGAGTCGAGGCCGTCCTGGATGCGGTGACCCGCGCCTTCCTGCAGCCAGATGACCGGCAGGCCGTATTTCTCCGCCCGTGTCAGCAGATGCTCCACCTTGGCGCCGCCGACCACGCCGACCGAGCCGCCCAGCACCGTGAAGTCATCGGAGATGATGCAGACCGGGCGACCGTCCACCGTGCCGGTGCCGGTGACGACACCATCGGCAGGGGCGTCGAGGGTGCTGGTCAGTTCGGTGTCGCGCATCGGCTCCACCAGTTGTCCCAGCTCCCGGAAACTGCCGGGGTCCAGCATGGCCGTGATACGCTCCCGCGCTGTCAGCTTGCCGCGCGCGCGCTGCTTGGCAACCGCGGCCTCCCGACCGGCATCGGAGACCGCATGGCGTTTCGCAGCGACCCGTTGCAGATGTTCTTCAGTGATGCCCACGTCGTTCTTCCTCCCCAGGAATTGAAACCCCTACCGCACGATGGGACCCGGGGGGCGACCCCGATCCGTGATGAACGATAGCGCAAGTGCGGTGCCAGGCAGAACCGCGAAGCCGATCACCAGCGGCAGGACGCTGTCGCCCAGCAGGCTGCCGATGGTGATGCCCAGCGGCACGGCGATCATGGTGGAGGTGAAGCCGACGAAGGCCGCACCGACACCGGCCATGTGGCCCATGTTCTCCAGCGAGAGCGCATTCATGTTGCCGAAGCATATTCCGGTACCGAAGAAGACGATCATCAGCCAGATCATGAAGCCGAGCAGGTTCGGCGGCGCGGAGGCGAAGATGACGGCTGCAATCACGGAGGCGACAACGGTCACGGCAAGACCTGCGCGGGTGATCCGGCGCATGCCGTAACGCATGACCAGTTGCGAATTGACGACGGATGCCGCGCCAATGGACACCGCGCCCACCCCGAACCACACGGCAAACATCTCGCCGGTTCCGAAGATGTCCTGAAACACATGCTGCGACGAGCCGAGATAGCCGATGAAGGGGCCGAAGATGCAGCCGGTGGCGAGGGTATAGCCGAACGTGATGCGGTCCCGCAGGCAGAATCCGAAACCGGAAATGATGTGTTTCACGGAGAACCTGCGCCGCAACCCCTTCGGCAGGGTCTCGGGCTGGCGCAGGCCGAACCAGAGGGTCGCGACAGAGGCAAGGACGATGAAGAAGACAAAGATCGCCCGCCACTCGGCCACGAACAGGATGCCCTGGCCGATCATCGGCGCCAGTACCGGCACCAGGATGAAGACGGACATGATGAAGGACATGACCTTCGCCATCGCCCGGCCTTCGAACTGGTCGCGGACCAGTGCCATCGGCACGATACGGGCACTGGCTGCCCCCAGACCCTGCAGCGTGCGCCCGACCAGCATGGTCTCGAAATCCGGCGCGAACAGCGACAGCAGGCAGCCGGTCAGGAAGACCGCAATGCCTATGTAGATGGTTGGCTTCCTGCCGATGCTGTCCGACAGGGGGCCATAGAGCAACTGACCGGTCGCAAGCCCGGCAAACAGCAGCGAGATCACGAGCTGGGTGTCGCGCACGTCGGTCACGTTCAGGTCCGCGCCCATGGTGGCCAGCGCGGGCAGCATGGTGTCGATGGACAGGGCCATCAGGGAGGTCATCAGGGCGATCATGATGACGAATTCGACCCGTCCTGGGCCGGAATCAGAGCGCGACACGGAAAATTCCTCGTGCATGGGCAACTGCCCGGCAGGCAGGACCGGGGATGTTGCATGGGTTGGGGAGGTTCGGATTGCCGCCCTCAGTATCGGTTTCAGGCCCCGCGCGCCATGCACATCCGCGCGACCCCGCCTTGCGCCGGACTGTCATGTCGCAGCGCCGAAACGCGTTTCGGCCGCCTCCAGCTCCTCCGGCGTATTGATGTTGAGGAACGGATCGCCACCTGCCGTTGGCCAGTCCACATGCACCGTCCGCCGACCGGCGGTGAAACGGTCGATCCTGCGAATGTCCTGCGCCACCAGAGCGGTCCGCAGAGGCTGCAGCAGCGTCCGGTGCCACAGTGCCACCACCGGATGGGTCCGGCCATCCGATCGTGCCACCGCGATCTCCGCGTCTTCCGTTATCCCGGCCAACAGGCGTGTCACCAGATCGTCGGGCAGGAACGGCGCATCGGTGGGTACGGTCAGCAGCCAGTCGGCCTCTCGGGTCTGATGCAGCCATTCCAGACCGGTCAGGACCCCGGCCAGCGGCCCGGCAAAGCCGGCCACCACGTCAGGCAGGACCGGATATCCGAATGTCTCGTAGGCTCCAGGGTCCCCGTTGGCGTTCAGCACGATGGCCTGGCACTGCGGGGCGATGCGGTCCAGCACATG
>CAXBNO010000315.1:0-4642 GCA_963976775.1 uncultured Kordiimonadales bacterium | reverse complement strand
CGGCGTGCCGGACCCGGATCTGGGTGAGCAGGTGAAGGGTGTCGTGCAGTTGATCGACCACGCGAAGGCCGGGCCGGACATGGCCGAGCGGCTGATCGCGTTCTGCCGTGAGTCACTGAGTGGCATCAAGACGCCCAAGTCCATCGACTTCGAGAAGGAACTGCCCCGTCACGCCAACGGCAAGCTCTACAAGCGCCTGCTGAAGGACCGCTACTGGGGCAACAAGGACAGCCGCATCATCTGACCGCCCGCCTCCAACCCATCCCCTCCAACACGACGCTCGCGGACCTGATCCGCGCGCTCGGCCTTTCAGCGTCTGGGCGGCACTCCTGGGCACCCGGGTCGAGCCCGGGCAAGGCGTGGTCGGAGATGGCAGGAGCAGGTCACCCTCTCAACCTTCCGCACGATGCTCGCGGACCTGATCCACGCGCTCGGCCTTTCAGCGTATGGGCGGCACTCCTGGGCACCCGGGTCGAGCCCGGGTGAGACGTCGGTGTGGTGGTGGCTGTTGAAAACCGGTTCTACGCGACCGCACCGGCCGGGCGGACCCAGCCAACGATCACGGCCTCACCGGTCTGGTTGGTGACCTGCACGTTGTAGCGTCCGGCGGTCTCGGGATCACGGGTTCCGCTGGCGGTGACGACATCATCGACGCGGACGGGCTTCACGAAGCGGATATCCATCTCCGCGCCGTCGCAGGCGTCCGGACCGAAGGTCGCCGCCATGGCGCGCAGGATCAGGTTCATCGACAGGGTGCCGTGGGCGATGATACCCCCCATCTCCGTCTTCGCCGCGAATGCCGCATCCAGGTGAATCGGGTTCGGGTCGCCGGTGATCCCGGCATAGGCGTTGATGCGGGCCTGCGTGATCTTCAGGCTGACGGGTGTGAGTTCGGTCTGCATGGCTCAGGCCGCCCAGATCATGGTCAGGACCGCTTCGTAGACCAGGCGATCCTGCTGGTCACGGGTCTCCGTCTTCATTCGCACCCAGCGTCGGCCCTTGCGGACCTCCTTCGACAGCGGAACGGAGCTGGTCCGCAGGATATCGCCTATGACGGGGCGACGGTGCAGCACATACTGCTGCCCGGCATGCAGCCCGCCATCGGGATGTGGATTGGTCAGTTCAAGCTGTGCCGCCATGACGATGCCCGACACCATGTCCGGTGGCGCAGCGTCGGTATTGCCCCCCACATCATCGCCATAGACGGCGCGCCAGCGGTCGAGCGCGGCCTGATCGATGATCGACTCATGAATGCCGAGACTCAGGCCGATTTCGATGCGGTCGAATGTCAGCAGTTCGGACAGCATCACCACAGCCTCAACGGACGTAGATATGCACCTCGGAGGCGCCGGCTTCGGCACTGGTAGTGGAGGTCAGGCCCACGCGGTCGGCGGGCAGCCCCATGCCTGTCAGGGTACGCAGCACGTCATCGGCATGCTTGCGGGACCGGGAACGCTGCAGGGCGATATCGGCGGCGGAGCCACTGCTGGGCGAAACCGCAACGATGTCGAAGCGCGCGTCGGGCCGCTGGTCCAGCGCACGGCTGACAGCCGTATACAGCGCCTGCTCATACTCAACGTTCTGGCGGTCGAAGCGGATCACGACCAGCGGACGACCGCTGGCAACGGCCGCAGCGCCCGTGTTCGCGTTGCGCGGGGCCTGCAGGCCGGTTGGCTGATAGCCGCTGGTCGGTGGCGCATAGGCCCGTGACGCCAGGCTGGTGCCATAGAGCTCGCCGTTCTTGATCGCCAGGGCCAGCGAACCGAGGTTCCGGCGCTCATTGGCGATATAGGCCGTCTGACGGCTGACATCGTCGGAAAGCTCGTTCAGCAGGCGGTCGATCACCACCACGGTCTTGTTGGTCTGATCTTCCAGCACGGCAAGCTGGCGATGATCCTCGTCAATCGCACCGGCGATGCCATACGTTGCCCGTGCTGTCTCCAGCAGGAAGGCGGCAAGGCTGGAATCGGCAGCCACTTCATTGGCCAGGCCGTTCATCGCGGCGATATCGCTGCTCAGGCGGGTGAGTTCGCTCTGCGCCTGGTTCCACTGGTTGACCAGCACCGGATTACCGGGGGTCGAACCGACCTGCAGGCGCGCCTGAATGGCCGCGACCGTCCCGTGATAGCGCTGGGCGTTCTGGATGGTGGAGCCGCGGATCTGGGCCAGCGTGTCATTGCGCTGGTTCAGACGTCCCTCAAGTTGGCGCAGTTCGGAGGCGATCTGCTGGACCTTCTGCCCGACTACCGTGCCGGTCGCCTGGAAGGAAGAGACTGCAGGGGCCTGGAAGGTCGTGGTGCCAAGCGGCGGCGGGCCGCCAGCGACCTGCGTCGAGGGCAGGGAGGACGTGGACGCAGATCCCGTGGCGGCGGCATTGAGCGCGGCAATGCGCGCGGCCTGGGCCTCTGGCGAAAGACGGCTGGGACGCGGCGGTGCTTCCCGAACCACGGTACCGGCCTCGTCTTCCCCGGCCAGGGACGGCCAAAGCGAGTCGGATACGAAGGTGCAACCACCCGCGAGGGACGCCATGCCCACCATCAGCAGGCCCGCAGCCCGGCTGGCCCAGGGTGCGGATGATGTCGTGAATGACCTTGTGTTCATTACAGCAATCTGCCCGCCCATTACGTAGCCTCTGGCCCTGTCGCGCTGTTCAGCGTCGTCACTTAGCGTTTGTCCGGTCAAGACTACCGGATTGCCCCGACTCTGGCCAACCCAGCACCCTCTGCGCACCGTACCGAATCACTGTTGCATCCGACCGGCGCGGAGATGTTAGCGAAGCGATACGTGCGTCACAAGGAAGGCCTTGATTCAAGGGGCATACCTGTCAATTGGTGGCTTGCCAAGCAGAAAGGCATACCGTATACGTCCGCCTCGCCCGATGGTGCTGCATCAGCACACAGGGCGCGGCGCCGGTAGCTCAGCTGGATAGAGCACCAGACTACGAATCTGGGGGTCGGGGGTTCGAATCCTCCCCGGCGCGCCAATTTCCCGATTGTACGATCCGCATCCAGCGCTCATCCAGTCCGTTTCTTGACCGTCGGGGGCGATGCGGTAGCATGCGGACTCGCGCCAGACGCCAGGGCCGCCTACCTCACCCGGGTTCCCTCGACAATGCAGGTCCCATGACGGATGCACATACTCGTTGCCGATGATCACGATCTGGTTCGGGATGCGATATGCGCCTTCATCAGCCATGCCGAGCCGAGCATGCAGATCGATACGTGTGCCTCCCTCGACGAGGCTGTCAGGCTGGTGGAGAGTGGACGGATGCCGGAGATGGCCATCCTGGACCTGAACATGCCCGGCATGCATGGACTGGACGGGTTGCAACGCTTCATTGACACCTATCCGGATGTCCTGTCGGTACTCATGTCAGGGAATGCCGATCAGGACACGATCGATGCGGCGATGCAGGCGGGGGCACGGGGCTTCCTGCCGAAGACGATGAATGCCAGGGCCTTTGTCAACGCCATTCGCCTGATCGCGTCAGGGGAGCGTTTCCTGCCGCTGTCCGCCCCCGTTTCCGACGCTGCCGGGTCGGCACCTGCCATGCCTGCGCTTACGCGTCGCGAGGGCGACGTGCTGGGCGGCATGATTCACGGCTGGACCAACAAGGAGATCGCCCGGCATCTGGACCTGCAGGAGGTGACGATCAAGCTGCATGTGAAGAACATTCTGCGGAAACTCTCCGTTCGGAACCGCACGGAGGCCGCAATGCGCGCTTCTGCGCTTGGCTGGAAACCCCGGGCCGGGTAACTGCAGGACACGATCAGGCTACGCTGTTTCCCGGCATGGTTCCGGGACAGTAAACGGACCCTGGCAGGCTCCGGTCACTGGCAACCAGGTTCTGGACAGCCCGCTTCAGGTCGTCGGGCATGAAGGGTTTCTGCAAGACGTCGCTCGCCCCGAGCAGTTTCGCGACACGCAGGAAGTCTCCATCAAGGCTCCCCCAACCACCGGAAACGGCGAGTACAGGAATGTCCGACCGGGAACTCCGGAGCTTTCTGATCACTTCGATGCCATCCGTATCGGGCATGAAGATGTCGGTGATGATGATGTCGTAGAACGCATCATCGAGATCATGGACGATGGACTTGCCGCTGGACGCCGCGGTCACGTCGAACCCCAACCGTTCGAGAACGACCGTCATCATGTTCAGCATCTCGGGCTGATCGTCGATCACCAGCGCGTTTCCCATTTCACGTCCTTTCGCCAAATCCGCCATACCGGCTGCAGTGGCGCGGAACATATCCGGACGGTCACGCGGTTCGCCATCCGGCTTCAAGTATATGACGGGGTGCCAGATGAAGGATGCACCCTATCCTTTCGCATAGGTTGGGGTGCGATGCGCCTGCTTCTTCAGAACAGATGGTCTGGCCGGCACACATCCATATGATCCCCCGTCAACATTCATCGAAGGGACTTCCTCATGCGCAGCGCAATGATGGCGATCATCCTCGCCCTGACATCCGCTATCGCTTCGGTCCAGGCTGACGAGAGCAAGGCACCGGTCGGGCGCGTCGTTCTGGCGATCAGCGTTGACCTGAAGGACCGCAGCAGCGCCGAAGCTGCCCGGTTCGACATGGACATGCTTGATGCGATGCCGCAGCGGGAGATCGTTGCCCTGACGCCATGGACGGAG
>CAXBNO010000314.1:0-4669 GCA_963976775.1 uncultured Kordiimonadales bacterium | reverse complement strand
CAGCGATGCGGCGGCTTCCCCAATCTCCGGATTCGCATCCGACATGACCGCCAGTCCCTGCGCCTGCGTCAGGTCCCCCAGCGACAGGCGACGGCATCGCGACCGGATCGTCGGCAACAGGCTGCCCGGTGAATGGCAGACCAGGATGAAGATCGTGTCCGCAGGTGGTTCCTCAAGCGGTTTCAGCAAGGCATTGGCCGCATTGCGGTTCATGTCATCCGCCGCATCGATCAGGACAACCCGGCGCGACTTCAGATTGGCCCGCTGGCCCAGAAAGGACGTCAGGCGGCGCACGTCATCGACCCGGATCTCCGTATAGTAGCGCTTCCTGTCGTGGTTCCAGGCGCGGCGCAGGATCGTGAGGTTGGGATGCGAAGCACTGGCCACCTGAACGAACAGGGGATCATCGGGGTCAGCATGCAGCGTCGGTGCGGATGCGCCGAACAGGCCGCCACCCGCCTCCCCTGACAGCAGGCTGCGGGCAAAATGGTAGGCCAGCGTGGCCTTGCCGGTTCCCGCCATGCCGGTCAGCAGCCAGGCATGATGCAGACCTTCGCCGGCCGCCGCCTCCGCCAGGGTATCCCAGGCCTCCGCATGGCCATGAACCCGTGTCGTCAAGGCGGGGTGCAACGCCTCCGAAATCTCGTCCGGCGCGGGGCGTGTTACTTCTTCGGTCATGGCCGCACCAGTTTCGGCAGCACCAGCTCCAGAACCCGTGCGGCGATGGTCTGCTGCGGGTCGGTCGCGGAGACCACATGACACCGGTCAGGCTCGTGACCGGCAATGTCGAGGAAACCCTGACGCAGCTTCTCGTGAAACCGGCGCTGCGCCGTCTCGAAACGGTCGGTGGCGACGGCACGGGCGGCGGCGCGGCCCAGCCCGGTTTCGATGGGGGCATCCAGTATGACCGTCAGATCAGGCATGCGGCCCTGCATGACCATGCGATGCAGATCCATGATCAGGTCCGGCCGCGTGGCCGTGTCCAGTCCCCCGGCTGCGCCCTGGTAGGCACGGGTTGAATCGATGAAACGGTCACAGATCACGATCTCGCCACGGTCAATCGCGGGCAGTATGACCCCGCGCATGTGGTTGTGCCGGGCGGCGTTCAGCAGCAAGACCTGCTCGACCGCGTCAAGGTCCAGGGCTGGATCGAGCAACAGGCTCCGCAGAGCCTCGGCGGTTGGTGTGCCGCCGGGTTCGCGCGTCGTGACAACGGTATGGCCACGACCCCGCAGGGCATTGGCCAGCAGAGCTGTCTGGGTGGACTTGCCGACGCCCTCCCCACCCTCGAACGTGATGAACAGACCGCGCGGGGCGGAACCGTCTGTGCCGGGATCAGCCACCCGACCCCCAGATGACATGCGCAAGGGCCGCACCGATGCGGCCCAGCGGTCCCAGCGGCGCCACATCGGCCGCGGCCAGCAGTGGTGCGGAGGCAACCTGGGCGCCATCAGCAGTCACCACCAGGCGACCGACCTGCTGCCCCTTCGAGACCGGGGCCGGTACCGGACCGTCATAGACGGCCTCCACCTTCATGCGGGCACGGTCCGCCCTGGCCATGCTGACCAGCAGATCGTCCCCCAGCATCAGCGGCACCCTGGTCGACTGACCCAGCCATACCTCGGCCTCCGAGATCGTCTCTCCGGCGCTGCCAAGCCGGTATGTCGCGAAGGTCCGGAATGCCCAACTGAGCAGACGCTCCGCCTCGTCACCGCGTTCCCGGGTACTGTCCAGACCCGCGATCACCATGACCAGTCGCTGATCGCCCCGAACGGCCGAGGCTGTCAGCCCGTACCCGGCATTCTCGGTATGACCGGTCTTCAGGCCGTCGGCACCAATGTTGCGGTACAGCAACGGATTGCGGTTCCGTTGCGTGATATCGCTGTAAGTGAATGATTTTTCAGCGAATATCGGATAGAAATCGGGGAAGTTCCGGATCGTCAGCATGGCCACCCTGGCCAGGTCGCGCACGCTCATGCGATGTTCCGGGTCGGGCCAGCCTGTGGCATTGCGCAGCTCGGTATTCTCCAGTCCCAGTTCCTTCGCCCGCCGGGTCATCTGTTCGGCGAAGGCCTCCTCGCTGCCAGCCAGCGCCTCGGCCACGACAATACTGGCATCATTGCCGGACTGCACGATGATCCCGCGCAGCAGATCCTCCACCCGGACCTGCCTGCCAACCTCCACGAACATCTTGGAGCCGCCCTTCTTCCAGGCCTTGGCACTTACGGGAAAGGTGTCATCGAGGCTGATCGCGCCGCTGTCGATGCGTTCCAGCAGCATGTAGATTGTCATCAGCTTGCTCATCGATGCCGTCGGAACGGGTTGATCCGCATCCTTCTCGAACAGCGTCTGGCCGGATTCGAAGTCGATGACCACGGCTTGCCGGGCCCTGGTCTCGAAATCGGCAGCCTGTGCTTGCGCGCCGAGAGCAAGCGCGGAAAGCAGCAGAACGGACAACAGTCTCAAAGGCATGAGCAAGGGACCTCGGCGCAGTTCGAAGGATGATGAACGATGGTGATGTCAGTCTAGTCGACGATGATCCGCGCGTCATCCGCCCCGGCGTTCAGTGCGAGATCCAGCAACTGGTCGGCGCGTTCGACCGTATCGATCGGCCCCAGCCGGACACGGAAGAAATCCCGTTGATCGACCAGCACATGATCGATGAAGGCAGGTCCGACTGCGGAGAGCCGTGACCTGAGACGGTCAGCGTTCTGGAACTGCGTGAACGATCCGGCCTGCACGAACAGGGTTGTCGGGGTTGTCGGCACGACCCGCACGTCATCGATATTGCCCACCGCCGGTTTCTCGATTGTCAGCGGTTTGCTCGTCACAGGCTTCTTCACCACAGGCGTCGATCGGTTCAGCCCGGCATTGCCGTCTGCGCCGGTTGGCGGCGGCAGGGAGGCGACCTTGACTGACTTTCTGGGGGCCGCAGCCACGGCCTTCTTCTCACCGTTCGGGGTCTTGACCGGGCGCAGCACGAAGCGGTCGTCGTCCGATCCCACGACCTCCACCCTGACACGGGCGATGCCCTGACGCTCGAACCCCAGCAACTGGGCACCCCGATGGGACATGTCGATGATGCGGCTGTTCACGAAGGGACCGCGGTCATTGACCCGCACGGTCAGCACCCGCCCGTTCTCCAGGTTGGTGACCCGGACCGTGCTGGGCAGGGGCAGGGTCTTGTGCGCCGCCGTCACGATCCGCTTGTCATAGATCTCACCGCTCGCCGTGGCCCGACCGTGGAACGGGTCGCCGTACCAGGATGCGATACCGGTCTCGTCGTAGTCGGGCATCTCAGCCGGGTAGTACCAGACACCCTTGATCTGATAGGGGCGCAGGCTGGCACGTCGCACCTTGGCCGCATCGATCTGTCGTGCGGTAGTGCCGGAAAGGTCCGACTGCGCAAGCTGTTTTGCACCATGGATGGCCAGGGTCGTCTCGGCGCAGCCCCCGAGCGCAAAAAGTAGGACCGGGACGACGGAGGCAGTGAGCCACCGGATTATTGATGCCTGGTGGCTCCCCATCATTGTCGCTCCAAGGCTCGCCAGCGTGATTCGGCCAGTCTATCTGCGGCCTATGGCGTCGGCAAGCTGCGAGACGGCGAGCCCGTACAGGTGCGCACAGTTGTAACGCAGGATCGACTGATAGTTCCGGTAGACCAGAAAGGCCTTACCGTCCGGACCATCCGGCTCCACCAGCGACGCAGGCAGGTTCCGGCCCGGCAGGTCGGACCCGTCCGCGCGCCGCACACCAAGCGCCTGCCAGTCGGCCAGACCAGTGGCACCGGACATACCGTCGATGGCCCTGCAACCGGAGCCCGTGCGTGGCGCGGGTATGGCCGCGCGGAAGGCTGCTCCGGCGGGCAGGGTCACCTCCCTGCCCCAGGTCTGGTCATCGTGCCAGCCATGCTTCGCCAGGTAATTGGCAATGGAGGCGAATACATCCGCCTCGTTGGACCAGATGTCGCGTTGGCCGTCCCCGTCATGGTCACGGGCATAGGCCATGTAGCTGGAAGGCATGAACTGGGGCTGCCCCATCGCACCGGCCCATGATCCCAGCATCTCCGAATGGGGGATCAGCCCCTGGTCGATCATCAGCAGGGCCTGAAACAGTTCCCGCCTGAAATAGCTGGATCGCCGCCGGTCATAGGCCAGGGTCGCGACCGCGGGCACCACCGGCATGGTCGGCTTCACCGCGCCATACCGTGTCTCCATGCCCCAGATGGCGAGGATGAAGCGTGGCTGCACCCCGTATTCCGCCGCGATCTCATCAAGCAGCGCCCTGTGCTTCTCCAGCTTACCGCGCCCCACGCGGATGTTGGTCGGCGTCAGCAACCGGTCGCGATAGATCTGGAAGGTCAGCTTGAACTCGGACTGGTTGCGGTCCCGCTGCACGACGCGGCGCACCGGCTCGATACCCGTCAGGGCCACGCGGATCGTGTCCTCGGCAATCCCCTTCTCCCGCGCCTCCTGCCGGACACCGTCCAGCCAGGCATCGAAGGGGGGTGGAGCTTCCTCCGCTTTCGCAACGGCCAGAGGCAGGGCCCACACCATGGCGAGACCAAGAAGTACCGCAGACCAACGCATCACTTACCCCTGAACCAGTTCGCCACCATCATCCGGGTATGCCGATGATTCGGGAAGTCACGCACAGGTGACCGCAGGGA
>CAXBNO010000313.1:0-4690 GCA_963976775.1 uncultured Kordiimonadales bacterium | reverse complement strand
CAGGATCTGATCCACGAAAGCCTGCTCGGCTTCGGCCACCGGCTCCGTCAGGGTCTCGTCCTGCAGCAAGCGCTGGTCATCGCGTTCGGTGATCTCGGCCACCGAGGGCGCATCGCCCCAGTTGGCTTCGATCCGCGCCCCCTGCAGCAGCCGCTCCGCCTTGAAACGCTGGTTGAAGGGAACGATCAGGACACTGACACCCTTCCGCCCCGCGCGGCCCGTACGGCCACTGCGATGCAGCAGCGCCTGGCTGTTCTGCGGCAGGTCGGCGTGGATCACCAGTTCCAGGTCCGGCAGGTCCAGCCCGCGGGCCGCCACGTCCGTGGCAATGCAGACCCGCGCCCGCCCGTCGCGCATGGCCTGCAGCGCGTGGGTGCGCTGACCCTGGCTCAGTTCACCGGACAGGGCAACGACAGAGAAGCCCCGGTTGGTGAAGCGGCTGGTCATGCGGTTGACGCTTTCCCGCGTCGCGCAGAAGACGATGGCACTCTTTGCCTCGAAGTAGCGCAGCACGTTGATGATCGCGTTCTCGCGGTCACTCGGCGCGACCTTCATGGCCCGGTATTCGATATCGACGTGCTGGCGCTGCTCGGCGGTCGTCGCCAGGCGCACCGCATCGCGCTGGAACCGCTTGGCCAGGCTGACGATCATCTTCGGCACGGTGGCGGAGAACATCAGGGTCCGGCGGTCGTCCGGCGCGGCCCCAAGGATGAATTCCAGGTCTTCCCTGAACCCGAGGTCGAGCATCTCGTCGGCCTCGTCCAGCACCACGGCCCGCATGCCGGTCATGTCCAGCGAGCCGCGCTCTATGTGATCGCGCAGCCGCCCCGGCGTGCCGACGACGATGTGTGCCCCGCGCGACAGCGCCTGCCGCTCCGTCCGCATGTCCATGCCACCGACACAGGACGCGAAGGACGCGCCGGTCAGTTCATAGAGCCATTGCAGTTCACGTTTCACCTGCAAGGCCAGTTCCCGCGTCGGGGCCACCACCAGCGCCAGCGGCACCTCGGCGCGGGAGAATCGGTCCTCCCCCGCCAGCAGTGTGGGCGCCAGCGCGATGCCGAAGGCGACCGTCTTGCCCGAGCCGGTCTGGGCCGAGACCAGCAGGTCGGAGTTCGCCAGTTCCGGGTCCAGCACGTTCTGCTGAACCGGGGTCAGTGTTTCGTAGTTCTTGCGTGCCAGCGCTTCTGCAAGCGGCGGCACGACACCGTCAAAATGAGCCAACGTGATACTTTCGGTGCAGGTGTTCCAGGGTCCGATACGCAGTCAGTCACCGACCACCCCGGACATCGACGGCCGGGTTCATGCCCGGCGACAATCAGATCAAGCCAGCGTTGTAGCCATTGTGCAGCGCAACACAAGTGTTATGCGTTCAGGGTACTGTCGCACACTGCAGAGTCTCGATCGCGGAAGTACCATGACAGCCCTGCCTTGTGGCCGATGCCGGAAAGACGGCAGAATGCAGCAGACAGACCGCTTCCGGTCATGTGGCACCAGATACTGTCACTGGCCGGACGGCAATCGGCTTTGCGGGGAGGCAGCGCCATGCACGACATCATCATTCGCGGCGGCAGCATATTCGACGGCACCGGCGGCAGTTCATTCACCGGTGATGTGGCCATCGACGGCGACCGCATCGTCAGCGTCGGCAAGCTTGACGGTCGTGCCCGGCGGGAGATAGATGCCCACGGCCTGATGGTCGCACCGGGCTGGGTCGATATCCATACCCACTATGACGGTCAGGCGCTTTGGGATCCCTATCTGACGCCGTCGTCCTGGCATGGCTGCACCTCCGTCGTCATGGGCAATTGCGGTGTCGGGTTCGCACCGGTGCATCCGAATCAGGAAGACTGGCTGATCAGTCTGATGGAATCGGTAGAGGATATTCCGGGCGCGGCGCTGTCCGACGGCATCGACTGGACGTGGCAGAGCTTCCCCGGCTATCTCGACGCGCTGGACGCGAAGGCACGGGCCATCGACATCGGCACACAGGTGCCGCATTGCGCAGTCCGGGCCTTCGTCATGGGCGACCGTTGCATCGATGAGGAAACCGCCGGCGAGGACGATATCCGCAAGATGGCCGATATCGTGCAGGAGGGGCTGGAGGCTGGCGCGCTCGGCTTCTCCACATCGCGCACCATCTTCCACAAGACCCGGGAAGGTGAATATGTCCCCGGCACCTATGCCGGCGCGGCGGAGATGTTCGGGCTTGCGGCGGGAATGCAGCGTGCCGGTCACGGGGTGCTGGAGATGGCCACCGACCTGACGCTGAAGGCGGGCAAGCCGGAACTCGACTGGATCCGCGATCTCTCCATCCGCTATGGCGTGCCGGTCAGCCTGCTGCTGTTCCAGAATGACGACGCGCCGCGCAAGTATCGCGAACTGCTGGAAGAGATCGGGCGCGCCAATGCGGAGGGCGGACAGGTCTATGCCCAGGTCTCCGGTCGCACGGCGGGCCTGTTGCTGTGTCTGGAGGGATCACTGCATCCCTTCCAGGGCAAGCCCAGCTTCCGTGCCCTGCTGGGCCTCTCGCGGGAGGAACGGATCGCCCGGATGACGGACCCGGCGGTACGGGAAGCCATCATCACCGAGGAGTCCGGTGGCAAGGGCGGGGAGATGGCGGAGTTGTTCCTGAAGGGCTGGCACAAGATGTTCCGTCTCGGCGATCCACCGAACTACGAACCCGACCGGTCTGAATGCTTCGCCGAACGCGCGCGGACGGAGGGTCGCCGTCCGGAGGATATTGCCTACGACACGCTGATGGAGTTCGACGGCAAGGGCCTGATCTACTTCCCGCTGCTGAACTATTCCGACTATGATTTCGCACCGGTGCGGGAGATGCTGACCGCACCGCACACGCATTTCAGCGGCTCCGACGGCGGTGCCCATTGCGGCGTCATCTGTGATGTCAGCCTGCCGACATTCAACATGGCCTACTGGGGACGCGACCGGAAGAAGGGCGGGCTGATGCCGCTGGAATGGCTGGTGCACCGCCAGACACAGAGCACCGCATCCCTGCACGGCCTGAATGACCGCGGTGTCATCGCACCGGGATACCTGGCCGACATCAACCTGATCGACTTCGATCGCCTGAGCATCGGTGCACCGCGCATGGCCTATGACCTGCCGACAGGCGCGCGGCGTCTGATCCAGCGGGCCACGGGCTATCACATGACCATCAAGTCCGGCACGCCGATCATGGAGAATGGACAGGAAACCGGGGCCCTGCCCGGCGGACTGATCCGGGGGCCGCAGTCGGTCTGACCGCCGAGCCTACATCGGCCAGACCAGCAGGATCATCGGGATCGAGACGGCGACGACGATGATTTCCAGCGGCAGGCCCATGCGCCAGTAGTCGCCGAAGGCATAGCCGCCGGGGCCGAGGATCAGGGTGTTGTTCTTGTGCCCGATGGGGGTCAGGAAGGCGCAGGAGGCGGCGACGGCCACCGCCATCAGGAACGGGTCCGGGCTGACGCCCAGGCTCTGCGCCATCTGGATGCCGACCGGGGCTGCGACGATTGCCGTCGCTGTATTGTTCAGCACATCGGACAGCGTCATGGTCACCACCATCAGCACGGTCAGCACCGCCCAGGCCGGCCAGCCCACGGTCAGCCCGACCAGCGCATTGGCGATCAGTGCTGTCCCCCCTGCGCTGTCGAGCGCCGCCCCCAGCGGGATCATCGAGCCCAGCAGGACCACCACCGGCCACTCCACATGGTCATACAGGTTGGAGAGCGAGAGAACTCCGGTCAGCAGGTAGATCACCACGACGATGCCCAGCCAGACCTTGTCGGAGTCCGTGACCGCCAGCCCCCGGTCGGCCAGGGGCAGCACCCCCAGCCATTCGACCACATTGTCGCGCTCCCCCTCCGGCGTCAGCAGCAACAGGATGTCGCCGGGCCGCACCATCGTCTGGCGGATCTCCTTCTCCACCCGGCGCCCTTCGCGGGAGAGCCCCAGCAGCACCGTGTTGTGCCGCCAGGCTAGGCCCAGACCCCGTGCGGTCTGCCCGGCGATCCGCGCGCCTTCCGGCACCACCACCTCGATCACGACAAGCCCGTCGCCCGCCGCGCTCAGATGGTCCTTGTCCGAGCCATCGGTGAAATCCAGCGACAGGGTCGCGCGGAATTCGTCGAGTGAATCCGGCTGGGCCTCCAGCACGATGGCATCCCCGGCCTCCAGTGCCGTGTCCCGCTGCGTGCCATAGCGGCGTCTGCCGTTGCGGATCAGGCCCAGGACCGCAACGTCGTTCTTGTCCGCCGTGCCGTAGAGTTCGAACAGCCGCTTGCCGATCAGTTCCGATTCCTCGGGCACCGAGAGTTCGGCGATATAGTCCTTCTCGCTCAGGCGCGCTTCGGACAGCGCCCCCTCGCCTTTCGCCTTCGGGATGAAGCGCCAGCCGATCAGCGCCACGAACAGCAGCCCCACCAGTGCCGTGACGCCGCCAACCGGGGCGAAGTCGAACATGCCGTACCCCTCGCCCAGCTGATCCTTCCGGATCGCGGCGATGATGATGTTGGGCGGCGTGCCGATCAGCGTGACCATCCCGCCCAGGATGGTGCAGAAAGACAGCGGCATCAGCGACAGCCGCACCTGCCGTCCCGCCTTGCGCGCCGTCTGGATATCCACCGGCATCAGCAGCGCCAGCGCCGCGACATTGTTCATGAAGGCGGAGAGCACGCTGCCAATG
>CAXBNO010000312.1:0-4697 GCA_963976775.1 uncultured Kordiimonadales bacterium | reverse complement strand
CCAGCGACGTGGCGCGGCGGAACAACTGCAACTGTGCCTTCACCGCCCGTGCCCGCGCCGCGCCGCCACCTGTCCTGATCGACAGCATGGTGCCGAAACCGCCGACCATCTGCCGCGCCGCGACGGCATGTCCCGGATGGTTCGGCAGGCCGGGATAGAGGACGGCGACTACGTCTTCACGGGCATCCAGCCATTCGGCTAGTGCTGCGGCATTCTGCATCGCCCGGTCCATGCGCACGAACAGGGTCCGCATGCCACGGGCCAGCAGCCAGGCCTCGAACGGTCCGATCACCGCCCCGGCCAGCCGCCGTTCCTCCTTCGCGCCTTGCCAGAGCGGGTCAGCCGCATTGCCTGTCACCAGCGCCCCGGCCAGCACGTCCGAATGGCCGTTGAGCGCCTTCGTGGCCGAGTGCATGACGATGTCCGCACCCAGCTCCAGCGGACGGGTCAGCACCGGGGTAGGCACCGTGTTGTCCACCGCCAGGGTCGCCCCGCAGGCCTTGCAGGCCTGTGCCACGGCAGCGATGTCGGTCACGGTCCAGAGCGGGTTGGAGGGTGTTTCGACCCAGACCAGCCGGGCCGGTTCCCGCGACAGGGCGGCGATATAGTCAGCGGCATCATTGCCGACCAGTTCCACCCGCAGGCCGAAGCGCTCCGCAAAGCCCTGCACCCAGACCTGCAAGGCGAAATACATCACCCGGGGCAGGATCACCCGGTCGCCGTGGCGCAGGGCCTTGAACAGGGATGCCGCCGCCGCCATGCCGGAGGCGAACAGCATGGCCTCCGACCCCCGCTCCAGCCGACGGAGCATTTCCTCCGCCACGTCGAAGCCCGGATTGTCGTCGCGGCTGTAGACCGCGCCGCCGGGCAACGACATGTCCGGGTCACGTTCGTAGGTGGTGGCGGGAAAGATTCCGGGGGCCAGGCCGCGGGACGCGGCTTCCACATGGCCCGCCGCCTGGGCGACCAGGGTTTCCGGTGACTGCTGCTTTTTCATCTCTTCCCCGTCGCCACCATGGCGGGCCGCTTGGGTCCGGCCTCGCATTCGTGATATGGCGCAGGGTAGACGAGATTCCAGCGCCCTGTCAGAGACCATTTCCGACGCCGCGCGCACCCCGAATGGAGACTGTTGAGAATGAGCATTGATCGTGACGCCCTGCTTGCCGCACTGGACGCGTTGGGTGGAGAGGATGACCAGACCGTGCTGAGCGCGGCGCGCGCCGCCGCCGCCATGCTGGATCAGGCCGCGCTGGAGTGGGAGGAAGTGCTGGTGGAACGCCTGCCCGGCACCGCAGTCAGCAGCGCCCCGGCAATCGAGGTCGGAGAAGACGACGCTTCCATCCGCAAGGCGATCGAGGCCATGCTGGCCCGCCCGTCCCTGCATGACGGCACGCGGGAGGATCTGGAAGATTTCCTGCGCGAACTGGAGGCCGGTGAGCTGGCGCAGGAAGACCGCACCTACATCACGGCGCTCTACCAGCGTTTGCAGGACTGATCGCATGCCCTTCGCCAAGGTCCGGGGCATCGATATCTATCACGAGGTCCATGGCAATGGGCCGCGTGTGCTGTTCATCAGCGGTACCGGCAGCGACCTGCGCCGTGAACCGAATGTCTTTGATGTACCGGGTATCGGGCGGCTGACCATCTGTGCCTACGACCATCGCCTGATGGGGCGATCGACGATCACCGACCACGACCTGACGATGGATGACTTCGCGGACGATGCGCTCGCCCTGCTGGATCACCTGGGCTGGGACGACTGTGCGGTGGTTGGTGTCTCCTTTGGCGGCATGGTCGCGCTGCATCTGGCGGCGCGGCTCGGTCCACGGCTGAACCGGCTGGTGCTGTGCTGCACCAGTCCGGGCGGTGCAGGCGGCGCATCCTTCCCGCTGCACGAACTCGGTGGACTGGACGCGGAGGCGTTCGCCGAAAGGATGCTCACGCTGGCCGACAATCGCCGGGACGCCGCCTGGCGTGCCGCGAACCCCGGGAAGGCCCGTCAGATGGTCGAGTTCTACCAGACCAGCGCCCGTGCGAACCGCGAAGACCCGGTGAAACGCGCGGCGCAGAACCGCCAGCTTGCTGCCCGCGCCGGCCACGACGCCTGGGATATCCTGCCCGCGATCACCGCACCGACGCTGATCTGCGGCGGCAAGTACGATGACATCGCGCCGACCGCGCGGGCGGAGGCAATGCTGAACCGCCTGCCCAATGCGAAGATGAGAGAGTTCGAGGGCGGTCACCTGTTCATGATGGAAGACCGCGCGGCATGGCCCGCAATGATGGATTTTCTGCTGGCCGACTGATCCGCGACCGGTCGATCAGTCGCGGGCGGTCCTGACGTCCGTGCCGGAGTAGAGCGCCTCGAGCTGCCCCTTCATCGCGTGCTCGTGGGCGGCAACGGCATTCCTGTCCAGATCCAGCACCGGTGCCTGCTCCAGCTCGAAATGACCGAACTGGTCGATGCCCCGCACCAGGGTCGCATTGCGTGCCGCCTTCACCGGTTTCACATGGGCACCGATGTAGCGGATGGCGAAACCGATCCGCCGGTTGGCGGTCATGTTCGGCTCCGACCCATGCGCCAGGCGGATATGATGCAACGAGAACTCACCGGCACGGAGCGGCACGGAAACCGCATCCGACAGGTCCAGATCCCCATCGATCACCTGTCCCCGGGTCAGCAGGTTCCTCGGGTGAAACGTGTCGCTGTGGGCAATCTGCCCACCCAGATGGCTGCCGGGCTTGAACTTCATCGCGCCGGACTCCACAGGCGCGTCGGACAGGGCCACCCAGGCTGTGACGACATCCGGCGGTTCAAGTCCCCAATAGGTCGAATCCTGATGCCAGGAGACAAAGCTCCCGTCGCCCGGTTCCTTGATGAAGAAATTCGTGCTCCAGCAGAGGATGTCCGGACCCAGCACATCCTCCACCGCATCGAGAATGCGCGGATGCCGGATCAGTTCGCTGGCCCAGGTGAACAGCAGATGCACCTTGTGGCGCATGTTGGCCTGGATGGGCCCACCCGTTTCCGCCTCGTAGCTCTCGAGTCGATGGCGGTAGGCATCAGCGGTTTCCCGCGCAAAGGCGCGCAGGGGAAAGACAAACCCGTCGCGCTGATAGTCCGAGACCTGCTGTTCGCTCAGAAAACGCGTCATTGCTCCCGCGCTCCTCAAATCCGCAGTGCCGAACCTTATGCCCTCGCCCCGGCGCGGGACAACGGAATTCGGACATGGCCGCCACCTGTCGTGTGACGTTCCCATTGCACGATCAGGATCGTAGGGTGCAAAAAACAATGCTGCCAAGGGGGAGGCTGACCATGGCGTTCGAAGTGGACCTGTCGGAGTCGGAACAGGAACTGGTTGATGCGGCGCAGAAATTCACTGCGGCACATGTCACACCGAACGCGGGGAACTGGGAACGCGACCGCATCTATCCGCGCGACGTCCAGATGGAAGCCGCTGGCCGCGGGCTCGGCGGTGTGCTGGTGCCGCAGGCGGATGGCGGACAGGGTGCAAGCTTCAGCGCCGCCTGCCGCGTCTTCGAGGAACTGGCCTACGGCTGCATGGCCTTCACCTTCAGCATGGTCGTGCACAACAATTTCGCACTCAGCCTGGCCAGCAATGGCTCCGACGCGCTGAAGCGGAAATTCCTGCCGGACCTGATCGCCTGCCGCAGGATTGGAGCCTTCCTGCTGACGGAGCCGGGCATGGGCTCCGACGCCCAGGCCGTCGCCTGCATGGCCCGCCCCGACGGTGACGGCTGGGTGCTGGATGGCGAGAAGGCCTGGATTTCCAGCGCCAGCCATGCCGGCGTCCTGTCGATCTACGCGCAGACCGATCCCGCGAAGGGCTGGCGCGGCATCATGTGTTTCATGATCGAGGCGGAGCGCGCTGGCGTGCATCGCGTCGGACCCTATGCCATGGCAGGCGGCCATGCCCTGGGCACCGGCGGTTTCCGGTTCGAGGGCGTGCGCCTGACGCAGGATGACGTGCTGATCCCGCAGGAGGCCGCTTTCAAGGCCGCCATGGGGGGCATTGATTCCGCCCGCTTCTTCGTTGCGGCGATGTGCACAGGGATGCTGCGTGCGGCCCTGGCCCGGAGCCTGGAATATGTCGCGCAGCGTCCTGCCTTCGGCAAGACGGTGGGCGACTTTCAGGGCATCCAGTGGATGCTGGCCGATGTGGCAACGGACCTGGAGGCAACGCGGCTGCTGACCTACAGCGCCGCAGCCCGCTGGGACGCGGGACTGAACGCGGGCATGGAGGCGGCACATGCCAAGAAGTTCGCGACCCGCGCCGCCCTGACCCGGCTGGCCGACTGCATGCAGGTCATGGGCGCCAACGGTTTCATGGTGGAAGAGGTCGCGGCCCGGCACTTCGCCTGCGCCAAGATGGCCCAGTACATGGATGGCACCACCGAGATCCAGAATGTCGTCATCGCACGGGGTCTGCAGCGGTAGCCCGGGCAAGGGTCAGTCCGCTGCCGCCTCACCCTCCGGTGACGCTTCTTCGCCTTCCCCAACCTCGGGTTCAGGCTCTGGCGGTTCCGGATGCCGGCAGCCGACGATCCAGACGTCATAGACCGGATGCTCAAGCGGATTCAGGGCGGGACTGGATGCGATCATCCAGCCGGTGAACAGGCGCACCGCAGCACGGGAATCCGGTTCTTCCTCGATTTCCAGAAAAGCGTAGGTCTCC
>CAXBNO010000311.1:0-4704 GCA_963976775.1 uncultured Kordiimonadales bacterium | reverse complement strand
GGCTGGTTCGTGGACAAGTTCGAGCAGGAAGTCAGCGGCCCGCTGCTGCGGGAGCGGGTGTTGCGCGGCCTGATGCGGGAAGGCAGCCCGGACGCGGCGGCGATCCGCGCCGCGCAATGGAACATCCAGGTCCATCTGGACTACATCGGCCATCTGGCGATGCGCCGACGCTGGCTCGGCGGAGACCGTTTCAGCGTCGCGGACCTGGCCGCTGGGGCCTATCTCTCGGTGCCTGACTATTTCGGCGATGTGCCCTGGGACCGGAACGCGCATGCGCGCGACTGGTACAGCCGCATCAAGTCCCGCCCGTCCTTCCGGCCGCTGTTGCAGGACCGTATCGGCGGCTATCCACCGCCCGTGCATTATGCCGACCTCGATTTCTGAAGCGGCGCGGCAACGGTTGCGGGACCGGTTGCTGGCGCGCGCCCGGACCGAGGGGTTCGACGACATCGGGATCACGGGACCGTCGGGCATGGCGGAGGCCGCGACCCGTCTGGCACACTTCATCGAACTCGGACGCCATGGCGACATGGACTGGCTGCGCGATCGCGCCGACTGGCGGGGTGATCCGGCAGAACTGTGGCCGGAGGTTTGCAGCATCATCATGCTGGCTACCAGTTTCGCCCCGCCCGTCGATCCTCTGGACGGGCTGTCCCGCACCGACAGGGGGGCCGTGTCGGTCTATGCCGCGCGGCGGGACTACCACGATGTGGTCAAGGGCCGACTGAAACAGCTCGGCCAGTCGCTGCTGGCCGACGCCCGGCAGGTTGGCGCGCCAGCGGAGATCAAGGTCTTCGTCGATACGGCCCCGGTGATGGAGAAACCGCTGGCGGCGCGGGCTGGTCTCGGCTGGCAGGGCAAGCACACCAACCTGGTCAGCCGTCGTCACGGATCCTGGACCTTTCTGGGCGCGATCTTCACCAGCCTCGACCTGCCGAAGGATGCGCCGTCAGGGGATCACTGCGGGTCCTGCCGCCGCTGCCTGGACATCTGTCCGACCGCTGCCTTTCCCGAGCCCTACCAACTGGATGCCACGCGTTGCATCGCCTATCTGACCGTGGAGCATCAGGGCCAGATTCCGGACCGGTTCCGAACCGCCATCGGCAACCGCATCTTCGGCTGTGACGATTGTCTCGCGGTCTGTCCGTGGAACCGCTTCGCGACCGAGAGCCGGGATGCGCGGCTGGAGATGCGGGAAGACCTGCACCTGGCACCGCTGGCCGAACTGCTGGTGCTGGACGATGCCGCCTTCAGGAAGCGGTTTGCCGGTACGCCGGTGAAGCGACTGGGGCGGGCGCGGTTCCTGCGCAATGTCCTGGTAGCCGCCGGAAACGCGGACGATCCCACCCTGTTGCAACAGGTCCGGTCACTGCTTGGCGACGGGTCTCCGCTGGTGCGCGGCATGGCAGTCTGGGCGCTCGGCCGACTTGGCGATGCCGCGCTGATTCGTGCGGAAGCTCTGGCGCGACAGGCGACCGAACCGGATGCCGGGGTCAGGGCCGAATGGGAAGCTGGCCTGAAACGTCTGGCCTGAAACGTCTGGCCTGAAGGTCCGGGACCCGGGCGCCGGATCGGGTCAGGCGGCGCTGCGTCGCCTGCGGCCCTTGCGGTCGCCACGCTCACTGGTCCGGTCGGCGCTGGCGGGGGGCGCGATCAGCGGGCCCAGCCGGTCAATGATCTGTTCCATTTCCGGGCGTGGTCCGCGCGCGTGGCTGTCGATGGCGTCACGCATGGCGCGCACATGCTCCGGCGTGGTGCCGCAGCAACCGCCGATGATGCGGACGCCGCAGTCCATGGCAAGGCGCGCATAGTCCGCCATCAGTTCCGGTGTGCCCGTATAGGCGACACTGTCCCCGCGAATCTGCGGAATGCCGCAGTTGGCCTTGGCCACCACGACATGATCCACGGTAGGCATGTCGCGGATGGCGAGCAACAGGTCGGAAGCGCCGACACCGCAGTTGGCGCCGAAGGCGAGCGGTGCTTCCGCCAGGTCGGCCGTGACGGTTGCAAGGTTCGCTGGTGGCAGCCCCATCATGGTACGGCCGGCGGTGTCGAAGCTGGCGGTATAGACATAGGGCAGGCCAACACTGATCGCGGCTTCCGCGGCGGCCTGCATCTCCTCCGGTGCGGACATGGTCTCGATCCAGGCAACGTCGGCGCCGCCTGCTTTCAGCCCAGTGATCTGATCGGTGAAGGCGGCGACGGCATCCTCGTAGGTCATCGATCCCAGCGGCACCAGCAGTTCGCCGGTCGGACCAACGGACCCGGCAACGACGACAGGGCGGGTCACTTCGGCCACGACTTCCCGGGCCAGCGTCGCGGCGGCCTGGTTCAGTTCCACCACACGGTCCTGCAGGTTGTGGAGCTTCAGGCGAAAGGCCGTGCCACCGAAGCTGTTGGTCAGGATGATGTCCGAACCGGCCTCGACGAAGCCGCGGTAGAGCGCACGAACCTTGTCCGGCTCGGCAATGTTCCAGTCCTCCGGCGCATGACCGGCAGGCAGCCCGAGGGCGAACATGTTGGTTCCGGTGGCACCATCGGCCAGCAGCACATCCCGTTCGGCAAGCAGTTTCTCTAGCACGGCGATATCCATCCTGATGACATGTAGTTTTCTTTATATGCCATCCGGTGGAGAGTCGCCTGTCCTGTTTGCGATGAATCGCATGGTCGATCCCGACAATACTGTCGCTGACCAGCCGCAGCCGAAGTCATCCGCTGCTGACGCTCCATTTCCGGGTCGTCAGGCAGGCCCCATGCCGATCCGCTCATCGCGGCGGCGCAGCCAGTGGATGACGGGCAGGGCCAGCAGCACCATCCAGAACTTGCCCACGATCTGCCCGGACAGGAAGTCGAGACTGCCGAAGGCGAGATAGAGGAATATGACGCTGTCGACCAGCAGCCCGACAATGCTGGAGAGCACGACCGCAAGCATCAGCCGCTTCTTCTGCAGCGGAGTATAGACAGCCATGTCCGCCCCCTCCGACAGGAAGAAGGCGAAGGCGGAGGCGAAGACCAGCGCCGGGGGAGCTACCATCCCTGACAGGACGGCACCGGCAACAATGGCACCCAGCGCCCAGCCGGGGCCGAGACGGCGCTGGATGATGTCACGCAACACCAGCGCCAGACCGATCATCAGCACACCGCTGGGGGCCGCGATGCCCGGGGCGACAGGGATCAGGCAGGGGCCGTCCTCCAGGCATACCGTCCCGACATTCCCGATCAGCCAGTTCGCAGCCGGGATGCAGAAGGCAAAACCAACGAGAGCGATCAGGCCTTCTCTGGATCTCTTGCGTTCCAGTGCGTCAGGCGTCACGGCACGTTCCCGGGTTCGAGTGTTGCTGACCGTCGGTCATTGGCTTCGATACGCCAGATAGCCGCGGCTCCGCAAGTCACAAGCCGGGCATTCTCCGCATCCCCGCCCCCAGTCATGCAGGACGCTGGCCGCCCCCATGTAGCAGGACAGCGTGTGATCGCGGATCAGGGCGACCAGAGGTTCGCCGCCAAGGGACTCCGCCAGTTTCCAGGTCGCACCCTTGTCGAGCCACATCAGCGGGGTGTCGAGCACGAAACGGCGATCCATGCCCAGCCCCAGCGCCACCTGCAGCGCCTTGATGGTGTCGTCGCGGCAATCGGGATACCCGGAATAGTCGGTCTCGCACATGCCGCCGACGATGTGGCGCAGGCCCCGACGATAGGCCAGCGCCGCAGCCATGGTCAGAAAGACGAGATTGCGGCCCGGCACGAAGGTATTGGGCAGACCGTCGGCCTGCATGGCGATTTCCGTCTCGCGGGTCAGGGCGCTGTCGGAAATCTGGCCCAGCAGGTCGAGATCGAGCATGTGATCCTCGCCCAGCCGTGCCGCCCAGTCCGGTTTCATCCCGGCCATGGCGTCGCGCAGGTGCGCACGGAAATCGAGCTCGACCAGATGTCGCTGGCCATAGTCGAAGCCGATGGTTTCCACATGCCGGAACCGGTCCAGCGCCCAGGCCAGGCAGGTGGCGGAATCCTGGCCGCCGGAAAGCAGCACCAGCGCCCGGTCACTCTCCATCGTCACCCTCCAGCATCTCGCGCAGGCTGTAGAGTGCCTCAAGCGCGTCTCGCGGTGACATGTCGTCGGGGCGCAGGGCGTCGATAGCCTGTCGCAGCTTCGTGTCCGCCGTGTCGGCAGTCGGCGCAGGCGTGGGCGCGGCGGCGAACAGGGGCAGGTCGTCCGCGAAACTGACATTGCGGCGACCGCCCCCCTCCGCCTCCAGCCGTTTCAGCACCGCCTCGGCCCGGCGGATAACGGCGGTCGGCAGGCCTGCCAGCCGCGCGACCTGCACGCCGTAGGATCGGTCGGCGGCACCGGGAATGACCTGGTGCAGGAACCGGATGCTGCCCTTCCACTCCATCACCCGCATGGTGCGGCAGGTCACCTGCTCCAGCCGCTCTGCCAGCGCCGTCAGTTCATGGTAGTGGGTCGCGAACAGGCCCCGGCAGCGGTTGGTTTCATGCAGGGCCTCGACGGTGGCCCAGGCGATGGCCAACCCGTCGTAGGTGGCGGTACCGCGCCCGATCTCGTCCAGGATGACCAGGCTGCGTTCGCTCGCCTGGTTCAGGATTGCCGCCGTCTCCACCATCTCCACCATGAAGGTGGAACGGCCACGGGCCAGGTCGTCAGCGGCCCCGACCCGGCTGAACAGCCGGTCGACAACGCCGATCCGG
>CAXBNO010000310.1:0-4751 GCA_963976775.1 uncultured Kordiimonadales bacterium | reverse complement strand
ATTTGCAGGCAGTTGACCGGTTTGGCGTCAGGCCGGCTGCGATTTCACTGCCCGCACCTCGATCCGTCGGTAGTACGCCCCCAGGGTCACGGTTCGCGCGACATTGAAGATGCTCAGGCTGGCCCATAGACCATGGTTCCCGAACATGTCCGGCAGCGTCAGTATCGCCACGACGAAGACCCCGAGTGACAGGATCATCGCATTGCGCATTTCCGCTGTCTGGGTCGCACCGATGAAGATGCCGTCCAGCTGGTAACACCAGATCGCGAGCAGCGGATAGAGCACGATCCAGAACAGGTATGACTCTGCCGTCGCGCGGACGTCCGGCTGGTCGGTCATGACCGCAATCAGCAAAGGTCCGGCAACCAGATAGATGATCGCGACCCCGACAGCGACGATCAGCGCCCATATCGTGCTGGCCACCACCGCCTCCCTCAGGGCGCCGAGGCTGCGAGCGCCAAGGGCGCCGCCGACCAGCGCCTCTGCCGCGAAGGCAAAGCCATCCAGACCATAGGCCAGCAGGTGAACCATCTGCATCAGGATCGCGTTGGCGGCCAGCGCCAGATCACCCAGCCGGGCACCGACGCGCGTGGCCCAGGAAAAGGCGATGATCAGGCAGGCCGTGCGCACGAAGATGTCGAAATTGGCGCTGAGCAGCCGCCTGCCCTGCACGGGATCGAGAATGGCAGGCCAGTTGAACCGCCCCCCATGCGGGCGCAGCACCCGCAGCGCGACAATGATACCCAGGATCGCCGCCGAGTACTCCCCGATCAGGGTCGCCCAGGCGACGCCCGGAACCCCCATGTCCAGCCCGATGACGAACAGCAGGTCCAGCGCGATGTTCACCCCGTTCAGCCAGATCTGGATCGCCAGCGCCAGCCGGGGCCGCTGCATGCCGATGAAGAACCCCAGCAGCGCATAGTTCACCAGCGCCGCCGGTCCGGTCCAGACGCGGATGGAATAATATTGTTCCGCCAGTCCCCGAACGGTCACGCTTGGGTCCAGCAGGTGGATCGCACCGGACCAGAGCGGTTGCTGCAGTGCCACCAGCAGGGCGCCGAACAGCACCGCAATCAGGATCGCGCGTCCCAGGATGGCCCGGACCTCGGTGAAGTCGCCCGCCCCCATAGCCTGCGCCACGAACCCCGTGGTGCCCATGCGCAGGAACCCGAACATCCAGAAGATGCCGGTAAATGCAGCGGCACCGATGGCGACCGCGCCAATGTATTCCGGCCCCGGCAGCCGGCCGACGACCGCCGTATCGACAAGGCCCAGCAGGGGCGTGGTGACGTTTGACAGGATCACGGGCCAGGCCAGATGCCAGACGCGGATCAGTGTCGCCGGGTCCGTCCCTCTCACGCCGCCCGCCGGTAGCGGCCCGCAATGCGGTCCTGCGAGCCATACCAGGCCATCGCCGGTCCCAGGAACCAGGGCCACGCGCGATAGTAGAAACGCCCCGGAAAGGCCATGTCGTCGAAGGCTGTCCGCCCGGCCAGGTCGCCCAGTGCCTTCTGCCCCAGCTTGTGGCCCAGCCAGACCGACATGGCCACGCCCGATCCGCCATAGCAGAGCGCATGACCGATCCGTTCGTTCATCCCGATCTTCGGGAAATGGTCGAAGCTGAACGCGACCTTGCCCCACCAGCAGTGGGTGATCCGCGTGCCGTCCAGTTCCGGAAATATCTGACCGATGCGATTGCCGATGTACTGCGCCAGCCGCGGCCCCTGCTTCGCGGCGAACAGGCCGGGACGCGTGCCCAGCAGGATGCGCCGCCCGTCGGGGCTGGGCCGGAAATAGTTCAGCAGGTTGAAACTGTCGGTGATCATCCGCCCACCGGGTATCAGCCGCTCCACCAGTGCCGGTTCCAGTTCCTCCGTCGCCGCGATGGCGCTGGTGACCGGTATGACACGGCGCTGCAACTCGGGTTGCAGGTTGCCGGTATAGCCGTTGGTGCAGATCAGCACCCGGTCGGCATTGATGTAGCCGAGACTGGTGTCGAGGCGGATGAAGTCATCCTCCTCCTCCAGTCCCAGCACGGCAGTCCGCGCCAGCACGGTCACCCCGGCATTGCGGGCCGCATCCAGCAGTCCGTCATGGAACTTCGCCGGGTGCAGGCCGCCGGTTCGGGACTGCACCCGCCCCCCGGCATAGAGCGGACTGGCCAGGAACTGCGCCTGCTCCTCCGCGCTGACCATCGTCGCGCCAATGTCCCCGCGCGCCGCCTGCTCCGTTGCCAGCGAGGTCTCCATCGCCCGGAAATGCGCGGGATTGACCGCCGGATAGTAGCGTCCCACCCGCCCGAAGTCGCAGTCGATACCCAGGTCGAGGATCAGCCGTTCGATATAGTCGACCGCGTTCGCGGGCTCCGCCATCAGGGCCTTGGCACGTTCGCTGCCAAAGGATTTCTCCAGCTTCGGAAAGGATGGTTTCAGCCGGTCGCCCACCATGCCGCCATTGCGGGTGCTGGCACCGTCACCGGGATCCTCAGCATCGAAGACAACCACTTTCGCGCCGCCGCGTGCCGCAGTCAGCGCCGCCGACAGGCCGGTATAGCCGCCGCCGACAATGGCAACGTCGGCACGCGCGGGCATCTCCGGTTCAGGCAGGGCGTGTCGCTGCCGGGCATCCCACCACCAGGGTCGGAATACCAGGTCGTCGGCCAGCTTCAGGCGGGCGGATGTCGTCATCTCGGTTCGGGGTTCCCGGGCAGATCGGCAGAATCAGTCGCGCCAGGAAGTATCCTTCCGATCGATCTCCCGCACCAGCGCTTCGAAGATCCGGTCAGCCGCCGTTGCGCCTTCACCTTCGAAATTGTCCATGACGCCCTGGGAACGATCGACGATTGCCTGTGTTACGGGAATGATCGGCTGCCCGCTCTGCTGGGCCATCATCTGGACATCGCAGGCCCGCTGCAGCGTCCAGATACGCTGGAACGCGGCCGCCGCAGTATGGCCACAGGCCAGCAGCCCGTGACTGCGCAGGATCATGTAGTTCTTCTCACCCAGGTTGGCGACAAGCCTTGCCTTCTCATCCGCGTCGCACGTCACCCCTTCGAAGTCATGATAGGCAACCCGGTCGCCGATGATCGCGCCATAGAAATTGTCACGGGACAGACCTGCAGCCTGACAGGCAACCGCCACACCCGTGGTGGAATGGGTGTGCATCACGCAATGCGCATCGTCACGCGCGGCATGAATCGCCGAGTGGATCACGTAGCCCGCCGGGTTGATGCCCCATTCACTGTCACCGATGATGTTCCCGTCCAGGTCGACCTTGACCAGGTTGGAGGCCGTGACCTCCCGGTACCAGAGGCCGTAGGGGTTGATCAGGAAATGATGCTCCGGGCCAGGCACCCGCAAGGTGATGTGGTTGAAGATCAGCTCGTACCAGCCGAAATGGTCAAAGATGCGATAGGTGGCCGCCAGTGACTGCCGCGCCTGCCATTCCGCATCACTGCAGTTGGCGCGAACCGAAGAAACCGGCCTTGAACCATCAGCCATGATACTTGCCTCCATCTGAAATGCCGTAACGGCAACTTACCATGCCATGGAGGTCGATTGGCAATTAATCTGCCGCCATTTGGCAGCATCCGGCTGACGGCCATTCTCTCCAATGTGCGACATTCTGACTATGTAATCGAACGTGATGGCATGAACCATCACAAGCTGTGTTCTGACTTACTTGTTCATAAAATCGATAATTCCTGCAAGAAATACTTTTTTTTCTCTCAGGAATGACTAGATTGCGGCTCGAATCTCTGGTCCGAAATGATCATTGAGACGATTCAGATTCTGAGAACTACAAACAGGAGTTGCCATCATGGCATCAATTACGGCTGAGAATGGTGCTACCACGCAGCATGATCTGCTCGAAATGACCGCAGAGGTCACCGCCGCGTATGTTTCCAACAATGTTGTCGCTTCCGATGAATTGCCGGAACTGATCAACCGCATTCACACGGCCCTGGCCGGTGCGGGCACCGCCGAGCCGGAGCCGGAAGCCGAAAAGCAGAAGCCGGCTGTTTCGGTGCGCCGCTCCATCACCCCGGACTATCTGATCTGTCTGGAAGACGGCAAGAAGCTGAAGATGCTGAAGCGCTATCTGCGCACCAACTTCAACATGTCGCCGGAAGACTACCGCGCGAAGTGGAACCTGCCGTCGGACTATCCGATGGTCGCACCCAGCTACGCCGAGAAGCGGGCCGAGATGGCAAAGGCCATCGGTCTGGGTCGCGGGGGCCGTCGCCGCCGCGCCTGATTGCTTCAGGTCACCTGATCTGCCGGACGGGCCGTCCCGCACTGTGAACGCAGTGATGGTGCGGCCCGTTCTGCGTCTTGCGGGTTCCTGACCGATAACGGGCACAGCTTGATCGCACCTGCCGCAGGCGGCAGACTTCACGGCCACGACAGATCAACACCTCATGCAGATCGGACAGTCATCATGCGAGCCTGGGAGATCATTTCCGGTGACGGCATCGACGCGCTGAACCTGGCGGAGCGGCCAACGCCGACGCCTGGGCCGGGCGAGGTCCGTCTGAGGATCAGCGCGAACTCGATCAACTATCGTGATCTCAGCACCATAGAGGACCCGATCAGCCGCAAGCTGCCCTTCCCCACCGTACCGAACTCGGACGGGGCCGGGGTGGTGACCGCCGTCGGCCCCGGTGTCAGCCTGAAGGAAGGCGACCGCGTCACCTCCTGCTTCTTCGAGAACTGGACCGCAGGGGAAATCAGCGCCGCCGCAATGGCATC
>CAXBNO010000309.1:0-4774 GCA_963976775.1 uncultured Kordiimonadales bacterium | reverse complement strand
CGCCCGTCACCCGGCCCGCAAGCCCATTCACGCCCGCGTTGTTAACGCTGCGTTAGTTGCCTTGGCCGAAGATGGAACGGTGATCCGCGACCGGGGACAGATCGAAATGGCCGACGACAAGCGCAACGCAGACATGACTGCCTACCAGGAACAGATAGCCGCACTGAACAGCACCAATCAGGGCACCCGGCTGGCGCTGGCCAGAGACGCCGATGCACGACCCGAAGTCCTGTACTATCTGGCCGAGGACAGGGACAAGGATGTCCGCAGCGCGGTCGCCGGCAACCCCGCCACCCCCGGTCAGGCAGATCTGAAACTGTCGGAAGACGTGGACCCCTATGTCCGGACCGAACTGGCCCGCAAGATCGGCAGGCTGCTGCCCGGCATCGGCGACGCGAAGCAGGAACGGCTGCGCGACCTGACGGAAAAGGCGCTGGATCACCTTTCAGCGGACCGGCTGGTGGATGTCCGTGCGGCCCTGGCCGATGCCATCCGCGATTCCGAGATCGTGCCGAAGGCTATTGTCATGAAGCTGGCGCAGGACGTCGAGGAGATCGTCGCCGCGCCGATCCTGGAATATTCGCCGCTGCTGAATGATGCCGACCTGGTGGAGATCATCGCCGCGGGTGTCACCATCGGTGCCCTGCCCTCCATCGCCCGCCGCCGCGGTATCGGCCCGGATGTCGCCGATGCAGTTGTGGCAACGACCGACCTGCCCGCCGTCGCCGCGCTGCTGCACAACAGGTCGGCGCAGGTCCGGTCCGACACACTGGACGAACTGGCGGAGGACGCGCGCGACACCGACGTGCTGCACGAACCGCTGGTGATGCGACCGGAACTGTCGCAGCGCGCCATCCGCCGCATCTCCACCTTCGTTGCCCGGTCCCTGCTGGATCGGCTGGCGGAGCGCGGTGACCTGGACAATCGGACACGCCGGGCACTGGCGGAAGCTGTCGGCGAGAAGCTGTCCGAAGACAAGGATGCCGACCAGAAGCTGGACTCCGACTTCGCGGAGCACCTGCACGGTCGCGGCAAGCTGGATGACGAGGTCATCCAGAAGGCCATGGAAAAGAACCGCCGCAGCTTCGTCATCCGCGCCCTGGCCCTGAAGACCGGTCGCAAGGAAGAGGCGGTCGAGCGTATCATGGCCATGCGCAACGGCAAGGCGACGACGGCGCTGGTGCATCAGGCCGGACTGTCGATGCGCACCGCCCTGCTGGTGCAGCAGCGCATCGCCCGGGTACCGCCGCACGAACTGCTCGCGGCCCGCAACGGCGTCGACTATCCGATGACCTCGGAAGAACTGGAAATGCAGATCGCCCACATCGGGTAATGATCGCACGAGCGCGATTACACTGCCGGCTTGCACCCCGTCATGACCGTCAGGATCTCGAACAGCATCTGACCGCCGACCTGCGCGGTGTTGGTGGTCGCATCGTACTGCGGTGCCACCTCCACCACGTCGCCGCCGACGATGTTCAGCCCGTCGAGGCCACGGAATATCTGCTGCACCTCGCGCGGGGTCAGGCCGCCGACCTCCGGCGTACCGGTGCCGGGGGCGAAGCCGGGGTCGATGCCGTCGATGTCGAAGGTGACATAGACCGGGCCGTCACCGACAACCCGCCGCGCCGCCTCGATCACCGCCGGGATGCCCTGCTCCATCACCTTCTCGATGTGGAAGACGGTCATGCCGGCGTCCTGCGAGAACTCCCAGATATACTCGGACGCGCCCCGGATGCCGATCTGGATGCAGCGTTCCGGGTCCAGCACGCCATCCAGCACCGCCATGCGGAACGGGCCGCCATGGTGGAACTTGCTGTGGTCGAACTCCCCGCCCGTGTCGCAATGCGCGTCGATGTGGATCATGCCCAGCGGGCGGTCGCGCCCCAGCGCCTTCATGATCGGATAGGTGATGGAATGGTCCCCGCCAACCGACAGGGGGCGCACACCGGCATCGCGGACGGTGCCGTAATAGGCCTCGATATCCTCCATCGCCATGTCGAGGCTGAAGCGGCTGCGGAACGGCATGTCGCCGACGTCGCCCACCTTCGCCTCCAGGAACGGCGCGCGGGCCAGGATGTGGTGCCATGGCCCGATCCGTTCGATCGTGCGCACCGCGCGCGGCCCGAAGCGGGCACCGGGGCGGTTGGTGACACCCAGATCCATGGGTACGCCGATCAGCGCGATATCCAGTCCGCCCAGCCCCTCGACCGCAGGCGCGCCGAGGAACGTCGGAATACCGGCAAAGGGCGCGTGGCGACGCCCGCCATCCTCGAACTGTGAATCCGTGATGGCACGATAGCGCTCGTCATAGGTGGTGCCGGGCTCCACATCGCCATACCTGGCACGCAGCCGCTGCAGGTTTTCCTGATCCATCTCACCCGGCCTCCAGTTTGTTGTGCGGCCTGTTCCATCCCTCTCCCCCACCCGGCCACCCACGGGAGTATCCTTATTGGGTGGCCGGGTGGGGGAGAGGGATGGAACAGGCCAAGGACGACTCCGCTACCTGCCGCTGAACTCGGGCGCGCGACGTTCGATGAAATGCGCCACGCCTTCCTTGAAGTCCTCCGAATCGAAGCTGCCCGGCATCTCCGAATTGGCTGTCAGGGTGGCGTGCTCCAGCGATTGCAGCATGGCCTTGTAGACCTGCGACTTCATCACCCGGATGGAGCGCGGCGAGACCATGGTGGCCAGTTCATCGGCGTAGGCATGGCACTGGTCGGCGAAGTCCGCCATCTCGATCACGCGGTTGACCAGCCCCATCGACTGGGCCTCCGCCGCACCGAATTTCCGCCCCGACAGCAGCAGGTCCAGCGCATTGGCATGGCCCACCAGCATCGGCAGCATCCAGGAAATGCCATGCTCCGCGATCAGGCCACGGCGGGAGAAGGCGGTGGTGAAGACAGCCGCGTCGGAGGCGAAGCGCATGTCGCAATAGAGCGCCATGACCATGCCCAGACCGGCACACGGCCCGTTGATCGCCCCCAGCACCGGCTTCGGCACTGTCGGGAAATAGCTGTAGCGCATGGTGTAGTCGGTCGGCAGGTCCAGCCCGCCGGGAATCGCGTTGTTCACCGCGCTGAGCGACTGGATGCGGGACTTCGCGGAGGCGGTCTCGTCCTGGATGTCGCCCAGCAGGTTCATGTCGGCCCCGGCACAGAAACCGCGACCGGCACCGGTCAGCACGATGGCGCGCACGGCATCATCGTTCGACGCCTCCATCATGGCTTCGCGCACTTCCGCCTCCATCTTCCGGGTCCAGGCGTTGAGCTGGTCCGGACGGTTGAGCGTGATGGTGGCAACCGCGCCGTTGCGGTCATAGAGCACTTCCGAAAGGTTCATGATCTCCCTCCCCAGGATGACATCGCCGACAGGGGCCAGCGCATTGACTGGCGACAGGATAGCGCCATGGTAGGGCATGGTCATCAGGGAGGATGATGCAATGCCCGCCACACTTCGCCCCTTCACGGTTCAGGTCCCGGATGCGGACATTGCCGATGTGCAGGCACGGCTGCGCGATACCCGCTGGCCACGGGAGGAACCGGAGGCCGAGCCATGGGCGCTGGGCGCCGACATGGCGCATGTGCGCGCCCTCTGCGGTCACTGGGCAGAGGGGTTCGACTGGCGCGCGGTGGAGCGGCAGATCAATCGCTTCGAGAATTTCCACGCCACCATCGACGGACTCGACATTCATTTCATCCGGGAGCAGGGATCGGGCAGCCATCCCCTGCCCCTGGTCCTGACCCACGGCTGGCCCGGCTCCATCGTCGAGTTCCTGGAGGTGATCGAGCCGCTGGCCCACCCGGAACGCTTCGGCGGCCAGGCGGAGGACGGCTTCGACGTGATCGTCCCCAGCCTGCCGGGCTATGTTTTCAGCGCCGCACCGCCGAAGCCGGTGGACTGCCGGGAGACCGCGCGACTGTGGCGGCACCTGATGGTGGATGTGCTGGGCTGTGACCGCTTCATGGCGCAGGGCGGTGACTGGGGCAGCCTTGTCACCTCATGGCTCGGGCTGGCGCACGCGGATGTCTGCTGCGGCATTCACCAGAACATGTGGATTCTCCGCCCTGCCAGCATCGACCCGGCCCCGGACGCGGAGGAGAAGGCCTGGCTGAAACAGCGCCGCGCCGACCTGCGCTTCGAGACCGCCTACCAGGCCATCCAGTCCACCAAGCCGCAGACGCTCAGCTATGGCCTGACCGACTCCCCCGCCGGACTGGCCGCATGGATCACGGAGAAGTTCCACACCTGGGGCGACACCCACGGCGACCTGCACAGCCGTTTCAGCGCCGACCGGCTGCTCGCCAACATCGCGCTCTACTGGCACACCGGCACCATCAACAGCTCCACCTGGATGTACACCTCCATCGTGGAAAGCGACAATTTCCTGGTGCCGGACGGTCAGCGGATCACGGTGCCGGTGGGCGTGGCCAGGTTCCCCGCCGACAGCTTCTCCATGCCGCCGCGCCAGTGGGTGGAACGCATGGCCAACCTGGTGCACTGGACCGAGATGCCGGCCGGCGGTCACTTCGCGGCGATGGAGGAACCCGAACCCTTCATCGACGACGTACGCGCCTTCGCCCGGATGATCCGGTAGGGGGAACTGCCCCCGGTCGGAGCCGTCTCGTGCGCACTGCTACGAGCGCTCCCCTTTGAGTCCGCGTCAGTAAGCTAGCGCTATCCTAGTTTTGCTCATTTATCGACCATTGATGATATTCAGGCCTAGCAGGCTGTTGAAGAAGTGGCGCGTTCGGCCTTGAGGGTGGCCTCGTCG
>CAXBNO010000308.1:0-4775 GCA_963976775.1 uncultured Kordiimonadales bacterium | reverse complement strand
CCAAGTACCTCGGATATGTCCGCACGATCCGCGCGGTCGTCCCGATGATGCTCGCGCGGGGTGGTGGGTGCATTGTCTGTGTAACAGGAAAGGGCGGCCGCGTTCCGCGGGACATTCATCTGCCCGGGTCGAGCGTCAACGCGGCCGTGAACCTCCTGGTACGGGGGCTTGCCGGAACCTACGGGCGCCAGGGCATCCGCGTTCTCGCAGTCTCGCCAGGTGTCATCGCTTCACCACGGCTGGCGGCGGTTCAGGCGGCTTCATCAACTGGCAACGATGCCGAGGCAGCTGAGCGCATCCGCAATTCCAACGCGCTCGCCCGGCTCGGGACAGCCGAAGAAGTTTCATCAACGGTACTTTTCGCTCTCTCCAACGCGGCAGGTTTCGTCAACGGCGGCGTTCTCGAAGTTGACGGCGGCTAGAGCGGTCCAATGTTTGATCGCATCACCGGCCCACTCCCCCACCCGGCCACCCATAAGGATACTCTCGTGGGTGGTCGGGTGGGGGAGTGGGCCGGTGCCGATTCCATCATTTGATGGATCGATCTAGGCTGTCTCAGCCCGCGCCGCCTGCTGCCCGGCAATGCGTCCACCGACAATGCATTCCGCCAGGTTTCCTCCCGCAAGGTAGATGTGTCCAAAGACACTGCCCAACTCTCCGGCGGCGTAGAGGCCGGAGATCGGCTCGCCAAACGGATTGAGAACGCGCTGGTTCCTGTCATGCACAGGCCCACCATGAGTGTTGATGACCATTGGCCAGACCTCGGCAGCAACAAAAGGCGGCGTCTCGATTGGCATCATGGTGTCGGGGCGGCGACCGAAGGCCTTGTCGGCACCTTCGTCACAATCACGGTTCCAAAGGGACACCGATGCTTCGAGTTCAGCCTGGGGCAATCCTGTCTTCGATGCCAGTTCGGCCAGTGTGTTGGCTTGCTTGAGCATTCCCAGTTCGATCTCCGCGCTGTTGTCGGCGCTCCAGACATATCGGTGCGTGAGGTCATTGGCCACCGAACGACCAATCGCGAACTGCTTTCGACCGTTCTCATCAAGCAGTGCAAATGCAGGAAGCCGTGGATATTGCTGCGTCTTCGGATCAAACGTGTCGAAGTGCCTTACGCTGGTGTCGCTCATGTAGGGTGGATATTCGTCCATGAAACGCCGACCTTCCTGGTCGAGCAATATCCACGGCACCCGCACGACCGACTTGCTGCGGGAGGGTTTGCCATTGGCATCAGTCACACCAAGGGAAGAAACTTCGTCTTCACGGCCCGGTGTCCACATCGGCAGCGCCTTCATGTAGAATCCAAGCAGGTATTCTGGATTCGGGTGTCGGATGCCGTAGGGGCCGTGATAATGCCACATGTGCCACAGTGCGGCACCAGCCTCCTGCGCCATGGTGATCCCGTCTCCGGTGTTGCCCAGGAAGGATCCGGGTATCACCGGACCGGTCTCAAAATACTGCGCCTGCATTGCAGCATTGTTCTCGAAGCCGCCGCAGGCAAGCACAACACCTCGACGGACACCGATGCGGACAGGCTTACCCCCCTCCTCCGCGACGACGCCTACCACCCGGCCAGTAGCATCGCGAATAAGGCGGCGAGCCGGGGTCGCCAAACGTACGGGTACATCGCGCGCCGCCATATTTGCCTCAAGCACTGCAATGAGTTTGGCGCCATCACGAGGTCCTTCGACTGCATGCCAGGCGGTGGCTCCAGCGAGTGACGGAACCTCATCAACCTGGCAGAAATCAAGTGTCTCGTATCCGGGAAGCGGATAATTGCCGACCGCCGGGAGCAACTTGACCGTCGCGCCACAGGCTGCGGCCAGCCGGTCGAGATAGGCCTGAACGCTGCTCATGCCATCTGCCAGCGTTTCAAGCACGTCATCGGGCGTCTTGCCGCCGCATGTCGCCCGCAGATAGGCGAATGCGGCTGCCGCATCGGTGGTGCAGCGAATGCCTCCGGCAGATACCGCCGACAACCCGCCGGGAAACGGCATCTTCTCGATCACCTCGACCACGGCACCAGCATCCGCCGCCTCGATAGCGGCTACGCCGCCCGCAGCGCCAAACCCCACGACCAGGACATCAACCGTCCGTGTCCAGCCGTCCGCGGAGCCCGGCTCCGCATCGTCCGGCTCGCTCACGGGTCGATGCGATGCTTGAATGCCCGGTCTCGGACATTCGCGGTGCGCGCGATCATGTCGGCTATGACATCGCGCGACTCTGCCGGATGGATGATGTCGTCGATCAGTCCCATCTCGGCTGCATGATAGCCTCGCGCGTCCTCTGTCGCTGTCGCAATCAGCTCTGCACGCATGGCATCGGGGTCCGTTGCCTGAGCGATCTTGCGGGCATGCACCAGTTCGACACCGGCCAATGGCCCCATTGGATCGAAATGCGAAGTTGGCCAGCCGACAATCACGTCCGGCTCCATCGGTCGTCCACCAAGCGCAAGGTACGCGAGGCCTATTGCCTTGCGGATGACGATGGTCGCCTTCGGAACGGTCGATCCGACCATGGTGTTGAGCAGTCGCGCGGCTTGGCTCGCCATCCGGCGACTCTCGATTTCAGGACCGACCATGAAGCCGGGGCAATCGATGAAGAAGACCATGGGGATGTGAAAGGCATCGCAGATATCGACGAACTTGCGCACCTTGATTGCGGCCTTGTCGTCGATTGCTCCCCCCAGGAACATGGGATTGCTGGCCACGATGCCGACTGTTTCACCTTTCACGCGTGCCCACGTGGTGAAAAGGCTCTTCCCGTAAGTCGGTCGATAAGGAAAGACCTTGCCGCCATCGACAAGCAGTTTGACAAGCACCCGCCCATCATAGGCCTTGCGGCCATCCTCGCTGACCAGATTGGCGATGCGTTCCCTGCCCTCCTCAGTATCAACCGCAGCCGGTTCAGGGGCGATCGCAGGAGGGGCTTCCCATGCATTGGAGGGAAAATAGGAAAGGAAATCGCGGATCGATTGCAATGCCTCGCGTTCATCTTCGGCAAGATAGTCTGCCTGACCCGTTTCGTTGGCACTCTTCTCTGCCCCGCCGATATCTGCCATTGAGACCTCGCGACCGAGCCCGACGCGGACGAGTGGCGGCCCTGACATGCCGATATGGCCAATGCCGCGAACGATGCTGACGAAATCGGACTGCATGGCCGTGAACGACGGACCACCGAAGCAAGCGCCAAGGAATACAGCGCACTGTGGCACTTTCCCCGACATGTTGTGATGATCAATGAACCGGTAGCCGACATCAGCAGAGAGTGCTCCTCTCATCTCTTGGAACCGACCGGCGCCAGCCTCCATCAGAGTGATGTAGGGGGCGCCATGCTTGAGTGCCAGTTCGCGAATGCGCTTGGTCTTCTTCTCGGCGACGCGACCACGCGTCCCGGCCTGGACTGTCCGGTCCTCCGATGTCACATAGACTGTGCGCCCTTCGATGGTGCCGTAGCCGCCGACCAATCCGTCTGCCGGTGTCCGTTCGCGCAATTCGTCTGTCTGACTGCGGTTGAGGACGCCAATTTCAACAAAGGAACCCGGATCCAGAAGGATGTCGATGCGTTCGCGTGCATTGTACTTGCCGGCGGCGGCGTGGGCAGCGAGCTTCTCTGGCCCCCCCATTGCTTCCCCCTGGCGGCGCTTCTCTTCAAGCTCATCTAGCAAAGACCTGTCCATCGGTTCCGTTACGCTCTCTTCCTGTACGTCATTGAGGCCACAATCCCGCCCCTCTGTCGGAACGCGAAATCACCGAGCAATTCGATTGCATCGATGCAAGTCTGACTTGATTGATGACAATATGGCAAGCAATAATAGGACAAATTGTATCCTAACGACTGACTCAGGATGTGATCGCTCACGTGGCATGCGAGCATGCCGTTCCTGAACTTCAGTCCACGGGGAAATGTTAGGGGGATGATCATGAATAGCTTTTCCGTCGACCGCCTACGCGAACTGCGATCGTTGAAGGTGCCACGCAACTGGGCGCTTCTGGATATTCGCGAACGCGGCGAATCCGATGCCTGTCATATCTTTGGGGCAACGTCCGTGCCGCGTCGGCAACTTGAATACAGAATCACGGATCTCGTTCCGTCGCGTTCGACGACCATCGTGGTCTATGATGATGGTGACGGTCGGGCGGAACTGGCGGTTGCGACACTGCATGCCCACGGATATGGCAAGGCCGGATACCTCGAGGGCGGCCTACCCGCCTGGCGCGAAGCCGACATGCCCGTCATTTCAGGCTCCAATGTGCCATCCAAGGCGTTCGGCGAGCGGGTGCATGTTGACGAGCATCCACCGGCGCTGACCCCGGCGGAAGTGCAACGTCGCAGGAACGCCGGCGAAAACATCATCATCTGTGATGTCCGCACTCCCGGTGAGTACAGGGAGGGACACATTCCAGGCGGCGTTGAAGCGCCATCCTTCGACATGGTCCTGAACGCATACGACCTAGCGCGAGATCATGACACGGTCGTGGTCAACTGCGCTGGCCGGACCCGGAGCATCATCGCCGCGCGCACCTTGCACCTGCTTGGTGTCGAGAATTCCTACGCGATGGAGAACGGAACATCTGGCTGGCTGCTTGAGGACATGGCGCTCGAACGTGATGAAATGCTCCGGCTGGATCCGCCAAGCCCGGAATCACGCGACCGGGCAACGACGACAGCGCGTCGGCTTGCCGACGAGGCTGGTGTCAATGTGATCTCGATAGAGGAACTGGCGAAGCGGATTGACGAGCGGGGCGCAAGGAATGTCTACGCTTATGATGTCC